>CAZTZW010000124.1:0-7414 GCA_964618085.1 uncultured Elusimicrobia bacterium | reverse complement strand
GCTCGGAGCCTTCGGCGGGGACGGCACGCGCTTCCTCACGCCGCGTCACTGGGGCGGCGGCGGCGCGGGCAACGCGGCGTCCAACGGCGCCAACTGGCAGGGCGGGAGCTCGCCGCTCGCGGGCGAGCGCCTCGTCTTCGGCGCCTCGGAGACGGCGAAGTTCTGCTCGTGGGACCTGCCGGAAGTCGCGGTGGGGTCCTTCACCGCGCTGGCGTCCTACTCGACGAGCGTCGTGCTCGCTTCCTCGATGAGCGTCACGGGGACGTTCGCGATGGCGGGCGGCACCGTCACCGCGGCCTCCGCGCGCGCGCTGACGCTGGAGAGCGCGGCGCTCCAGACCGGCGGCCTGCTCAACCTCTTAGGAGCGACCGTGACCGTGCGCGGCGGGAGCCACCAGTTCTTCGACCTGCGCGCCGCCGTGCTCAACGCGGGCGCCCCGGCCCCCTCGACGGTCACGTTGGCGGGCTCGCTCGACGTGCGCTCGCGCGTGGCCCTGCCGGCGGGGACGCACCTCTCCCTCTCCTCGGGCGTCCTGCGCCTGGCGATGCTCGACGGTCCCTTCGGCGGGGCGGGGACGGTGTCGGCCTCGACCTCGCACGTCACCCTCGCGACGGCCGCCCTGTCCCAGCTCTGGACGGTCATCCCCGGCTCCCTCGGCGTCCTGCGGGTGGGCAACGACGCGGGCGGGTTGACCCTCTCGACCGCGGTGTTCGCCTCCTTCACCTTCGAGGGCGGCGTGACGGTGGACACGGGCGCCGTCCTGCTCGCCACCGCCGCGCATCTGCGCGTGGGCGGGGACTGGAACGCCTACGGCTTCACCGCGATGGCGCGCTCGACCGTGTCGTTCACGGCGGCCGCCGGGACCCAGACCGTGCGGGGCGCCTCGACCTTCGACCACGTGAGCGTCTCGCCCGCGGCCGGCGCGGTCACGCTGTTCTCCTCGTCCGTGGTCGTGGCGAGCACCTTGACCGCCGTGTCGGGGACGCTCGACCTGGGCGGGTCCACTTTGAGCGTGCGGGGCGGCTGGCTCGAGCAGGCGGGGTCCTCGGTGCGCGGCGGGACCGGCCGGACCGTCTTCGACGGGAGCGCCGCGCAGAACGTCCATCAGCTCGGCGGCTCGTCATTCGGGACGTTCATCGCCTCCAACGCCGTCGGTGTGGCGCTGACCAGCGCGACGACCGCCCTGTGGAACTTCGAGTGGCACCGCGGGAACCTCGACTTCGCCGGACGCGACCTCTTCGTGGGCGGCGACCTTCTCAACAACTCCGCCGGGACGCTCTCCGCGTTCTTGTCCACGGTCACCCTCAACGGCGTCATCCCGCAGACGCTCACCTTCGCCAGCCTCCATGGCCTGGTCGTGGACAACCGCCACGGCGCCGGGGCGCGCCTGAGCTTCGCCCTCTCGGTGGCGTCCTTCACGGTCCGGCCCGGCGCCGTCTTCAACGGCTTCAACCGCGCGCTGACCGTCACGGGCGCAGCGTTCGACACCGCCGGCTCGACCTACAACTCCATCGCCCAGCTCCACTCGGTGACATGGAATCCGGCGGGCGGCGTCGTACACGTCGCCTCCGGCAGCGTCGTCAACGGGCGTCTCATCCTCTTCAACGGCCGCACCGCCGCGCTCGCGGGCGACCTCGCCGTGATCGGCGCCGGCAACTCCTTCGACCCGCGCTCAGGTACGAGCGTGCTCAACGCCCCGGGCGGCTCGACCATCACGTTCCGCGGCTCCTCCGACCTCGTCGCGACCGCGGGCGCCAACTGGACCTACGGCGGGAACGTGGCCGATTCCTGGCTCGTCTTCGAGGGCACGGGTCTCGCCCGCGGCGTATCCCTCTCGACCAACGTCTTCGGCGGCGTGCGCGTCGCCATGAGCACTGCGGTCGACACCTTCCGGGCGCCCGACATGAACCTTCTAGGCGATCTCGTCATCGAGGGCGGTTCCTTCAAGCCCAACGGGGCGCGCGTCATCTCAGTGGGCGGCGACGTCATCCAGTCGACGGCGGGCGTGGTCTTCTTCCAGAGCTCGGGGACGCTGCGGCTCGCCGGCTCCGGCGCCCAGACGGTCTCCTTGGTGTCGAGCTCTCACACGCTCCAGTTCGTCACCATCCAGACCACCGCCTCGGTGAGCGTGGTCTCCGACCTCATGGTCAAGGGCGACTTCATGGTGGTCTCGGGCAGCGTCGCGGCGGGCGCCGGGGTCCTCCAGCTCCAGGGCAGCCGCTTCGTGGTGTCCACGGGCGCGTACTTCGACGGGCAGACGAGCACGGCGGCCTTCGAAGGGGCCTTCAACGGCAAGACCTTCCAGAGCATCGAGACGCACGGCGGCGGCGCTTTCCACGGGGTGGTCCTGACCGTCTCAAGCGCCGCGTTCCTGACCTCATCGACCATGAGCGTGCTGACTCACGCGGTCGCGGGCAGCACCATGGCCGTGGCGCCCGGCATGCGCCTGAGGATCGGCGACCTGCGCGCGAGCACGGGGGCCGCGGCGCGCGTGCGGTGGCGATCCACCGTCAACGGCCTGCCCTGGCAGCTCCAGCTGGTGACGGTATCGAGCGTGACCGACTGCATCGTGTCCGACAGCGACGCGTCCTCCGGCATCACCGTGCGCGCGGACGACGGGCGCGCGTTGGACCAGGGCGGCAACGTCAACTGGGACTTCTCGCCGCAGCTGCTGACGGTGTTCCCCGGAGAGACGTTGACGCCCGGCGTCGCGCCGGGCAAGACCGGCACGCCCGCGACCCTCGTCGTGGGCTCGACCGTGACGGTCCTCGTGCAGGCGCAATCCTCGCGCTTCGACCTCATCGGCGTGTCCTCGCCCATCGCCTTGGTCTCCGACGATCCCTACGCGGTCATCCCGGCGACCCTCGCGCTGGTCGGCGGCGCCACGACGTTCGCCTACTCTCCGCGCCTGGCCGAGCCCTCCCCGCGCAACTCCGTGGTCAGCGCGGCCGCGTCCTTCAGCAGCGGCGGCTCGACGCTGACCGTCGTCCCCGACGCCCTGGCGTCCCTGCAAGTCCTCCTGCCGGGGGAGACCGCCGCGCCCGGGCGCGACGACGGCAAGACCGGGACGGCGTTCGCGCGCGTGGCGAACGTCCCGTTCACGGCGACCGTGCGCGCCGTGGACCGCTACTTCAACGTCATCGCCACCATCACGCACGTCGCGGCGCCCGCCGTGAGCGCCTCCTCCGCCACTTTGCCCGCGCCCGCGGCCCTCGTCGCGGGCGCGCGCGTATTCACGGGCTTGGCGGTGCACGCGACGGGCTTCTTCACGATGTCCTGGACGGACCTCACGGACCCCGCGGTGAGGTCGGGGACGTCGGCCGTGTTCGGCGTGGCCCCGCCCAGCGTCTCGAGCCCGACGGCCGCGTTCCACGTGCCGCCGGGCGCGCGCGTGGCGACCCTGGGCGGCGCGGTCTCGGGTACCGCGTCGGACTCCTCCTCGGTGGAGCGCGTCAGCCTCGACCTGTACGACGCGACCGGCGGGTTCCACTACGACTGGAACACCGGCGCGTTCACCTCGGCCGCCGCGTTCTTCGCGACCGCGACCCTGGCCTCGCCGCTGGCGGCCGCCACGACCTGGCACGCGACGGCTCCCGACGGCGGCTTCGTGGACGGGCGCCGCTACGTCTTCACGGCCCGCATCGACGACCCCTCCGGATTCACGGGCACGGCGTCGAGCACGTTCACCTTCGACCGCTCGACCTTGCTCTTCGGCGTCGGCGACGGGCAGGGCTCGGCGGCCGTGCTGCCCGTCTCCACGGCGGGCTGCGCGGCCATCGTCTCGACTTTGACCTACACGGTCGGCGCGGCGGGGCTGGCGCCGGGCAGCGCCGTGGCCGTGCGCGCGCCCGAGGGCTGGTCCGGGTCCTGGGTCGCCGTCTCGACCTCCTTGGCCTCGGCCTCGACGCGCACGACGGTCTCGCCGCCGTCGCTCGGCGCGGGCTGGTTCCTTCTCGAGCTGTCCACGGCCTCGCCGCAATCCTTCCTGCCGGGCCAGCGCATCACCTTCACGCACAACGGCCTGCCGCCGCTCTCGGCGCTGGGGCGCGGGCCGCAGGCGTTCCCGGTGCTCTCGCGCGGCTCGGCCGCGGGGACCTTGCTGGCCGTCTCGACCTTCCCGGTGATGACCCTGTCGGCCGGGGTGGAGCCCGTCCTGGCTTTCAGCGACCCCGCCCCGCTCTCCCTGACCCCGCTGCAGCTCTCGCCCACCATCCAGCTGACCCTCGAGGACCGCTGCGGCTCCAGCCTCGCGGGATCCTCGTCGGGGACGGTTCTCCTCTCCGTGCTCGTGCCCGGACCGGGCGGCGCGGTCCCGGACGCGACGGCGCAGATCTTCGGCTCCACGGGCGGGCTCGCCACCAGCGTGTTCCTGTCGACGGGCTCGCCGCTGTCGCCCTCCTTTTCGGTGCAGACGTCCACCGTGGGGCCGCCGCAGGTGCTCGTGCGCGCCTTCGGCGGGCTGTCCTCGGCGCTGGTCGCCGGGACCGTGGTGGAGGCCGTTCGCCTCGTGCGATTGACGACCGCGGCCCTGGCCTTCACCGATGTGGCCGCGGGCACGTCGCCGCTGCCGTCGGGCACCACGAGCGCGGCCCTCTCGGCCTCCGACCCTTCCGGGTCGGTCGCGCGCGTGGCCTTCCGCTTGGCGAGCGCGGAGGCGGCGTGGGAACTGGTCCTGTCCGCCGACGGCTCCGGCTTCAGCTCGCCGGTCCTGCGCGCCGAGGGCGTCGGCCATCCGTCGGCGCGCCAGGTCGTCGCCTGGGACGGCGTGGACCGGGTCTCCTCGCCGCCGCGCTACGCCGCGCCCGGGCGCTACAAGGCGCGTCTGCGCTCCGGCGGCACCGCGGAGGACCGCACCGTCGAGGTCGTCGTCTCCACCGGGGCGTCCTTCCTCGGCCGCTTGGGCGCGCGCGGCGCGGGCGCCTGGGTGCGCGCGGCGGGGCCGGGCGCGGCCGAAGGGGCGTTCGCCGTCGCTTCGTCGACCGGCTACTTCCAGCTGCGCGGCGTGCGCGAGGGCGCCGCCTATCTGCTGAGCGCGAGCTCGGTGTCGGAGGCGGGCGGCCGCGTCGTCGTCCTGTCGACGACCGTGCTCACTCCCGCGGCGGCGGCGCCGTTCGTCGACCTGGGGACCTTGTCCTTGCCCACGACCGGGCTGCTGCGCGTGGCCGTCGTCTCGCCGGTGCCCGCCCCGCGCGAGCTGGTCGGCAGCTTCGTCGCGCGGGCGGCGGACGGCTCGACGGGGGCGTCGGGTCCCCTGCGCTTCTCGTCGGGATCCGCGTCCTCCGACGACGCCGGCCCGCTGTTCGGGCGCTCGGCGAGCACGTGGAGCGCCGCGGCCGCGCCCGTCGGCGCGTGGACGGTCGAGATCGACGTGCCGGAACTGCGCTTGTCCACGGCGGCGGCGGTCGTGGTCGGCGCGGGCGCGACCGTCGACCTGCGGCTGTTCCCGGCCAAGCGCGCCGCCATCACGGGCTACGTGGTCCTGCCCTCGACCTTGCCGTCCGGCGCGCTGGTGTCGGTGGACGCGCGCGCGGACGGCGCCTCCGCTCCGGCGGCGAGCGCGGGAGCCTTCGTCTCGTCGGTGCCGTGGGCCGCGGGCCTCTCCAGCGCGCCCTACGGCCTGTTCGGGTTGGACCCCGGGACGTACACGGTCACGGCGAGCGCCTCGGGTTTCGCCGCCGTCTCCTCCGCGGTCGTGGTCGCGGGCGCCGGCGACGTCCCGCTGACCTTGACCCTGGGCTCGGGCGCGGCCATCGCCGCGGCGGTCAGCCTCGCGGGGGACTCGACGGCTCTGGGCACCTTCGACGCGCTCATCGAGGCGCGCGCGGCCGGGCGCCTGGAGGTCGCGCGAGGCCGCCTACGGCTCGGCGGGAGCCCCGCCTTGAGCTCGGGCACCTTCGCGCTCACCGGACTGAGCTCCGGGACGTGGGTCGTGCGCGTCGAGGTCCCGGGCTTCGCCATGACCGTCTCCAGCGGGGTGAGCGTCGTCGTCCCCGTCTCCGGCTCCGTCCCCGCGGCGCTCGCCATGACCGCGCTCGACGCGCGCCTGCGCCTGGAGGTCCGCGTGCCCTCCCTGGCCGGCGGCGCGTGCCGCTCGACGCAGTCTTACCGCTCGCTCGGGCTGGTCCTCGAGCGCGAGGGGGGAGCGCCGGTCCGCTACCTGGAGCTGCCCGTCCTGACCCCGACGTTCACGGCGCCGCGCGCGCTCGTCTCCGCCGGCACGGGCGCCTTCGCCTTGCTCCATTGCGCCAGCGCCACGGTGTTCACTCCGGCGCTGGCGCCCGGCACGGCCCGCGTCTGGGCGGGCTTCCTCGACAACGGCGCCCGCGCCTTCGGCGCGGCGTCTTTGACCTCGGGCGCCACCGCGACGCTCGCGCTGGACCTGTCCGCCGCCACGACCACGGTGTCGGGTCGCGTCGCTTTGTCTGGCGAGTTGGTCCTCTCCACGCGCATGGCGGGAGGGACGCCCTTCACGGTGGCGTTGTCTTCCGCGGCGGGCCTCAACGCCTGGTCCCCGGGGCCGGGCCCCTCGATCCTCGGCGCCCTCTCGCCCACCGGCATGCCTGCCTTCCACGTCGAGCTGCTCCCCGTGGATCCCGCGGGGCGGGCGTCGACCGAGGCCGTCCTGGCCTCGGGCGTGCTGACCGACGGAAGCTTCGTCTTCACCGGCGTCTCAGCGGGCGCTTGGCGCCTGCGCGTCCCCGGCGAGCTCGACGGCGACGCGTCCAACGGCGCGGAGGCGGCGGCGTTCGAGACGGCGCTCACGGTCGCGACGTCCCCCGTGACCGTCTCCGCGTCGCTCGGACGCGGCGCCGCGGTGGCGGGCCGGGTGACGGCTCCGGGCGGCACGCGGCTCACGCGCGTGCTGCGGGTGACGTTGACCGCCGAGGACGGCTCCGCGCCGCGGACGGCGGAGGCCTCGTTCTCGGACGCCGACTCCGCGCCCTTCGTCTTCACCGCCGTCGCGGCCGGACGCGCGCGCTTGGCGGTCGAGGATCCCGGACGTCCCGCGGTCTGGGTCGCCGCGCCCCGCCTCGTCGAGGTCGGCGCCGCGGGCGTGTCGGGGTTGGACCTGCGCTTGGAGAGCGCCGGCTCGCTGCTGGGCCGGCTGGCCATCGCGCGCGTGAGGCCCGACGGCACGCAGGAGCAGGTCCTGCTGACGCGCGAGAGCGAGGAGCTTCTGCCGGCGGGCTTCTCCATCGTCGCGCGCGCCGCCGCGCCGGGCAGCTTGACGCGCGCGGCCGACGCGGGCTTGGACGCCGATGGGCGCTTCCTCGTCGCGGGACTGCCTCCGGGGACCTACGACCTGGAGCTGTCCGCGCCGCGCGGGCTGGCGCCCGCGACGGTGAGCGGCGTCACGGCGGCCGCCGGGCGCGCGACGGACCTGGGCACGGTCGTGCTGCGCCTGGCGGCGTCG
>CAZTZW010000123.1:0-7444 GCA_964618085.1 uncultured Elusimicrobia bacterium | reverse complement strand
CGCTGAGGCGCCGCGCCACGCGCTCGGCCATGCGCCGCGTGTTGACGAACACCAGAGTGGACCGATGCGACTCGATGAGGGCGACGAGCTTGGCGTCGACCTCGGCCCATTGCTCGTTGCTGCACACCGCGCCGAGGTCGGAGTCCGGCAGCTCGACGGCCAGGTCGAGGGCGCGCGCGTGCCCGCCGTCCACGACCGCGCAGTCGGGCGTCCCGTCCGCGGCGACGCGGCGCGTCCCCACGAGGTAGCGGGCTATCTCCTCTATAGGGCGCTGGGTCGCGGAAAGGCCCACGCGCACCGGCGGCCTCTCGCACAGGGCCTCGAGGCGCTCCAAGGTCAGGGCCAGGTGCGAGCCGCGCTTGTCGCGCACCAGCGCGTGGATCTCATCGACGATGACCGTGCGCACGCCGGTCAGCAGGGCCCGGCTCTTCTCCGCCGTGAGCAGGAGGTACAGGGACTCCGGCGTGGTGACCAGGATGTGCGGCGGGCGCCGCAGCATCGCCGCTCGCTCGGAGGCGGGCGTGTCGCCGGTGCGCACCATGGCGCGCAGCGGGGGCACGAGCCGTCCCGCCTTGGCCGCGGCGTCGGCGATTTCCGCGAGCGGCGCCTCGAGGTTGCGGCGGATGTCGTTGGACAGGGCCTTCAGCGGCGAGACGTAGACCACCGTGGTCCGGTCCTCCAGCCGCCCGTCGAGCGCGTCGCGCAGGAGGCCGTCGATGGCCGCGAGGAAGCCCGCGAAGGTCTTGCCCGAGCCCGTCGGCGCCGCGATGAGGGTGTGCCGCCCGGCCAGGATGTGAGGCCAGCCCCGCGCCTGCGGGTCGGACGGCGCGCCGTAGCGCTCCGTGAACCAGGCGTCGACGATGGGATGGAAGGGAGTGGCCGCCATATCGAACTCTTGTCCGATACGAGTATACATCACCGGCGCCCGTCCCGCCAGGGCGCGGGCCCGGCGGTGGTTTCTAGTAGAATCTCGACATGACCAAGAACAAGGACGGCGTCCTCCAGAAGGTGCTCCACGGCGTGGAGCGCGCCGGCAACGCCTTGCCCCATCCCGCCGTCCTGTTCCTGCTGCTCGCCGCGGCCGTCGTCGTCATGTCCGCCGTGGTCTCCGCCCTCGGCGTCTCCGCGCTCCACCCGGTGAAGAAGGAGCTCATCGCGCCGGTCGACCTCCTGTCGACGACGGGCCTGCACCTGCTGCTCACCGAGATGGTCAAGAACTTCGCGGGCTTCGCGCCCCTGGGCACCGTGCTCGTCGCCATGCTCGGCTTCAGCATCGCCGAGAAGAGCGGGCTGCTGTCGACCATGCTGCGCATGGTGGTGCTGAACTCCCCCCGCCGCCTGCTCGTGCCCGCCGTGCTCGCCGCCGGCGTCCTCTCCCACACCGCGGGCGACGTGGGCTACGTCCTGCTCATCCCGCTCGCCGCCATGACCTTCCACAGCGCGGGCCTCCACCCGCTCGCGGGCCTGGCGGTGTGCTTCGCCGGCGTGTCCGGCGGGTTCGCCGCCAACATCCTCCTCAGCACCGCCGACCCGCTCCTGGCCGGCATCACGCAGGAGGCGTCGCGCATCATCGACGCGAAGTACACGGTCTCGCCCGTGGTCAACTGGTACTTCATGTCGGCGTCCTCCTTCCTCATCGTGGGCGTCGGCACTCTCGTGGCCAACCGCGTCACCATCCCCTTCCTTGGGACCTACCAGGGCGCCGCGCCCCGCGCGAGCCTGGAGCGCCTGACCGCCGACGAGAGCCGCGGCCTGCGCTGGGCCGCGGCGGCGGTCCTCGGTCTGACCGCGCTCCTGCTCGCCGGGCTCGTCCCGGGCGACGGTTTCCTGCGCGACCCGAAGACCCCGGACCTCCTCCACTCCCCCGCGCTCAAGGGCGTCGTGGCCGTCATCTTCGCCTACGGCGCGCTCGCGGGCCTGGCCTACGGCTATGCGGCGCGCACGTTCAAGAAGGCCGACGACGTGGTGGCCGCGATGCAGGACGGCATGGTCACGATGGCGCCCTATCTCGTCCTCGTCTTCTTCGCCGCGCAGTTCATCGCGCTGTTCAACGCCTCCAACATCGGCCTCATCCTCGCGGTGCACGGCTCCGAGGCGCTCAAGAGTCTCGGCCTGGGCCCGGCGCCGCTGATGATCGGCTTCATCCTGCTGACCTGCTTCCTCGACATCTTCATGGGGTCGGCCTCGGCCAAGTGGGCGCTGATGGCGCCCGTGTTCGTGCCCATGTTCATGCTGGTGGGCACCTCGCCGGAGCTGACCCAGGCGTCCTACCGCGTCGGCGACTCGGTCATCAACATCGTCTCGCCGCTGATGTCCTACTTCCCCCTCATCCTCGCCTTCGCCAACAAGTACGAGCCCGAGGCCAAGGTCGGCACCGTCCTGGCGCTGATGATCCCCTACTCCTTCTTCTTCCTGCTGAGCTGGTCGGCCCTGCTCATGCTGTGGATGGGCCTGGACCTCCCCCTGGGCCCCGGCGCGGCCCTGCGCTACGTCCTTGCCCCCTGAACCGTCGCTCGCCGTCTTCGCCGCCCTGTCCTTCGCGGCGGGCTGCGTCGCGGCGGTATCGGGCTTCGGCATCGGCAGCCTGCTGACCCCGTACCTCGCGCCCGCGCTGGGGATGCGCCTGGCCGTGGCGCTCGTCTCCATCCCCCACCTGGCCGCGACCGCTCTGCGCTGCTGGACCATGCGCGCCCACATCGACCGGCGCGTCCTGCTCGAGTTCGGTCTCGCGAGCGGAGCGGGCGGCCTGGCCGGCGCCCTGCTCCAAGGCCGCTTGGGCGACCCCGCGCTCACGAAGGTCCTCGGCGGGTTGCTGCTCCTCGCCGGCGCGGGCGGCCTCACCGGCCTCAGCGCCCGCCTGCGCGTCGGCGGACCGGCCGGCGTCGTCCTCGGCGCCCTGTCCGGGCTGTTCGGCGGGCTCGTGGGGAACCAGGGCGGCATCCGCTCGGCGGCTCTGCTCGGGGCGGACGTGCGCAAGGACGCCCTGGTGGCGACGGCCACGGCGGTCGCGCTCATCGTGGACGGCTGCCGCATGCCCTTCTACCTCTGGACCGACGGCGCGCGCCTGACGCCCCACGCCGCGGGCATCGCCGCGGGCGCCTGCGGGGCGCTGGCGGGGACGCTGGCCGGGAAGCGCGTCCTCGCCGGCCTGCCCGAGCGCCTTTACGGCAAGGTCGTCTCGGCGCTGCTGCTCGCCCTCGGCCTCTGGCTGCTGCGTTGAAGCGCCGAAAGCGTCGATAAGAGGTCCATCGACAAGGGGTCAGACCCCTTTGTCATCGACAAGGAGTCTGACCCCTTTGTTAACATCGTCAGGTGCTCCACGCCTGCCAGGCCGGGTTCGAGACGTTCCTCGTCAAGGAGCTCAACACGGCCGCCTCGGAGCGCGGCGCGGGCTGGGTCCGCGGGCCGGAGGCCCCCGCCGCGGGCGCCTGCTTCCCCCACTACTCGCTGAAAGACGAAGTCGTCCTCGGCGGGACGAGCGCGCGCGCCTCGGCCCAGGCCCTGGTCGACTACTTCCTCCAGACCAGCCGCGGCGAGAACTACGAAGCCGCCTGGCCCCTGATGGTCGAGGGCGGCGGCGAGGAAGGCGCGGTCAAGCGCGCCAACACGGTCGAAGAACTGTTCCTGGAGACCGCCAAGAAGCGCGTGTCGCGCGTGGTGAAGCTCGCCGAGACGGGCCGTCCCGCTCCCGGCGCGCGTCGCGGTCTGTTCGCCTACTTCCTCGGTCTCGACCGCTTCGTCGCCTCGCGCGAGGGCGTCTTCGGCGGCCAGCGCCGCATGGCCGACGACCCGCAGGCGCCCAGCCGCTCCTATCTCAAGGCCGAAGAGGCCTACGCCGCCCTCGGCGACGGCCCGAAGGCGGGCGAGCTGGTCGTGGACCTGGGCGCCGCCCCCGGCGGCTGGAGCTACAGCGCGGCCAAGCGCGGCGCCAAGGTGGTCGCCGTCGACAACGGGCCGCTCAAGGGCGGCGCGCTGTCCCACCCGCTCATCGAGCACCGCATGGAGGACGCCTTCAAGTACGAGCCGCCGAAGGCCGACTGGCTGTTCTGCGACATGATCGAGGACCCCGAGCGCGTGCTCGACCTGACCCGCCGCTGGCTCGAGGCGGGCCGCTGCCGCCGCCTGGTGGTGAACCTCAAGTTCGGCCGGCACGACCCGCTTCCCCTCATCCGGAAGGCCAAGGCGCTGCCGGCGAAGGACGTGAAGGTGCGACATCTGTATCACGACCGCGAAGAGGTGACCGTACTCGCATGAAGACCGTCCTGCTCTCCGTCCTCCTCTTCCTCGGCGCCGGGTCCGCGTCAGCCTCTCAGTTCGCTCTTCCGTTCCACGCGCCGCCGCGCCTGCGCCCCGCCGCGGGAGGCACGGGCATGCGCTTCGGGCTCGGGTGGAGCGCCGTGAGAGGGGCCGACACGGCCCTCGAAGGACCCGGCGGCGCGTGGGAGCTCGCGGGCATGTCGGAAGGCGGCCTGGCCGGACACGTGCGCGCGGACGCCTACGGGCTGTCGGGACGCGCCGCCCCGCTCCAAGGCGCGCGCAACGCGGCCGGGTTCACGGGCACGCTGGAGGGCGATGCCTCCTGGTCCCCGGACGGCCCCGGCGGCGCGGTGAGGTTCTACGGCGGCGCCGCCGTCAACCTGACGTCGCTGTCCTTCGCCGAGGCCGGACGCATCGACATCGGCGGCCGCGGCCTGAGAGTGGAGCCCGACACCGCGCTCTCGTTGACGGCCGGCCTCCCCCTCGGGGTGACCGCGAGAAGCCGCCTCGGCGGACGCTGGTCCCTCGAAGGAGCGGTCTACGTCGCCGCGTGGCTCGGCGGACGGACCTTCTTCACCTACGGCCCCGCCGGCCCGTTCGGGCATGGGCGGTCGCGCGGGACGGACCCCAACGGAAGCGGCGGCGCGAGGCTGTCGCTGGAGCATATGCCGTCGCGCCTGGCGCTGGAGGCGGGCGTCTGCGCATCGGCCGCCGCGGGCAACAACGACGCGTATGCGCTCGGCTGGGCCCAACTCGCCCTGCACCTGTTCTAAAGCGACCGCTCGAGGCGCGCCAGCGCCTCGGGCATGTTCTCGCGCCCGAATCCGACGCGCACGTGCGGCGAAGGATATTCGTAGACGGTGGACGGCAGGAGCATGACCCCCGCCTCGCGCACCAGGCGCTCGCAGAACGCCTCGACCGGCTCGGCCCCGCGGTAGGACGCGAAGCCGATGGTGCCGGCCCGCGGCCGCACCCAGCCGAAGACGCGGCTGCGGCGCGCGAAGAAGCCGTCGAGCAGGTCCAGGTTCCGCGCCAGCCGCGCGCGGTGACGCGACAGCAGCGTCTCGCGGGCGCGCAGGCCGATGACGGCCAGGACCTCGCTGGGCGCGGCGGCGCAGATGGTCGTGTAGTCCTTGAGCTCGCAGAGACGGTCGTATACGGCGCGGTCCTTCGCGACGAGCCAGCCCAGGCGCAGGCCGGCCAGGCCGAAGGCCTTGGACATGCCGCACAGCGTGAGCGCCCGGTCGTACAGCTCGCACGCCGCGGGCAGGCGCTCGCGCGGGTCGTGCTCGAGGAAGCGGTACATCTCGTCGGAGAACAGCGGGATGCCGCGGGAGCGCACCAGCTCGACGACCCGGCGGAAGTCCTCCTTCGACGGCAGGGCCCCGGTGGGGTTGTGCGGGAAATTGACGATGACGAGCTTGGTCTGCGGCCGCAGGAGATGCTCCAGGTCCGAGACGTCGAAACGCCAGCCCTCGGCCTCGCGCGGCTCCCAGCGGTCGACGACGCAGCCCTTCGCCGCCGCCAGCTCGTAGAGGGATTGATAGCCCGGGAACGTGCAGACCACGTGGTCGCCCGGCCGCAGCAGCGCTTCCATGGCCAGGTGGATGAGCTCCTGGGGCGCGGCGACGAACACCTGCTCGGGGTCCACGCCCTCGTACAGCGCGGCGATCTCGCGGCGCAGCAGGGGCAGGCCGCGCGACTCCGTGTAGCCGAGGGTCAGGCCGTCCCAGAGGGCGCGCGCGGGAGCGTCCGCGAGGGCCAGGAGCTCGGCCTGAGGGATGCCGTCGCAGTCGGAGCTCGACAGCAGGTACGGGGCGGTGAACTCATGGCGCGCGAAATAGCGCTCGAGGAGGAACGGCCGCGGGCCGCTCCCGCTCATGCCGCGGCGGGGCGGCGCAGGGGCGGGAGGCCGTGCGTCTTGATGGACGGGTGCTTCTCGGCGAAGTAGCCGACGGACCATTCGGTCGGGAAGAAGATGACGGTGCGGCCGGAGGAGTCCTTGCCCGCCTGCGCGCCCGAGGGCAGGACGTCCAGGTCGTCCAGCAGCTTCTTCTCGTCCGCGGCGTCCACCCAGCGCACCGAATGCCAGGCCAGCGGCTCCATGCGCAGCTCCACGCCGTACTCCGACTGCAGGCGGAACTTGAACACCTCGAACTGCAGGGGCCCGACGGCGGCGAGGATGGGGCCCGTCGGCGACTCGAAGGTCTGCACCACGCCCTCGAGCATGAGCTGCTCCAGGCCTTTGCGGTAGGACTTGGCCTTGGTCGGGTCCAGGTTGAGCGCGCGCGTCCAGCACTCGGGCGGGAAGCGCGGCAGCTCCTCGTAGACGTGGGCCGGGTCGGTGGAGAGCGTATCGCCGATGGCGAAGTCCGCGTGACCGACGAGGCCCAGGATGTCGCCCGCGTAGGCCTCCTCGACGATCTCGCGGTCGCGGCCGAAGATGCGGTGGGAGTTGGCCAGCCGGATGCGCTTGCCGGTGCGCGAATGCGTGACCTGCATGTCGCGCTCGAACTTGCCCGAGCACACCCGCACGAAGGCGACCCGGTCGCGGTGGCGCGGGTCCATGTTGCCCTGCACCTTGAAGATGAAGCCGGAGAAGGACGGGTCCCTGGGATCCACGGGTCCCGCCAACGACACGCGCGGGCCGGGCGCCGGGGCGTGGCGCAGGAAGCCGTCGAGCAGGAGCTGGACGCCGAAGTTGTTGGACGCGGAGCCGAAGAAGGTCGGGCTCTGGTCCCCGGAGGCCACGCGCTTCGCGTCGAAGGGCGCGGCCACGCCGTCGAGGATCTCGATCTCCTCCATGAACTTGGCGTGGTCGTCGGCGCGCATGCGCTCCTTGATGGCGGGGTCGCCGGGCTCGCGCACGTCGAGCGGGGCCATGAAGGCGCCGCCGGGCGTGCGCTCGAAAAGGTGGACGCGCTTGTCCAGGCGGTCGTAGACCCCGGTGAAGTCCTGGCCCATGCCCAGCGGCCAGTTCATCGGGAACGGATGCAGGCCGAGCACCTTCTCGATCTCGTCGAGCAGGTCCAGGGGCTCGCGGCCCGGCCGGTCGAGCTTGTTGACGAAGGTGAAGATGGGCACGCCGCGGCGGCGGCACACCTCGAAGAGCTTGCGCGTCTGGGCCTCGATGCCCTTGGCCGCATCGAGCACCATGACCGCGGCGTCGACGGCGGTGAGGACCCGG
>CAZTZW010000122.1:0-7459 GCA_964618085.1 uncultured Elusimicrobia bacterium | reverse complement strand
GCGGTCCGGTCGACCGCTCCGCCCCCCGCCCCATCGTCGCTCCGCCCGCCCCGCGCCCCCCGACAGAGGGCTTCATGTCCGGCATGCTCGAGTCCCCGGCCGCCATGGCGGGCGCCGGCGCCCTCGTCGGCGGGGTCATCGGTTTCTTCGTCGGAGGCGGGCTGTTGGGAGCCGTCGCGGGAGCCGCCATCGGCGCGCTCCTCGGCTGGGGGCTCTCGAAGCTGTTCGGCGGAAAGAACGGGTAGCACCAGATATCACGCGGAAAGGCCGGCCCTCTCGGGCCGGCCTTTCCAGTTTATAGGCGCCGTATCTTGCGAGAACCGGCCATGTCCATCTATACTGACGTCATGAACCGACGCGCGCCCGGTCTCGCGCTCCTCCTCCTGGCCGTCGGCGTGGCCGCCGCGGGCGTCTACGGCTGCAAGCAGGAGGACATCGAGGTGCCCGACGTCAGCGGCGGCGGCACCGTGCCCTGTCAAAGCGAGAACATGGGCTGCAACAACAGCGGGGACTGCTGCGGCATCCTCACCTGCAACAGCAACAAGACCTGCTCCGGCGGCGGCTGCTCGGGTCAGGGCGCGAGCTGCGCGCGCTCCTCGGACTGCTGCGGCACTTTGACCTGCAACAACAACGGCGTATGCGTGGGCCTCTCGGGCTGCACGCCCAACGGCTCGCCCTGCTCGCGCTCTTCCGACTGCTGCGGCGGGAACACCTGCGAGCTCAGCGTGTGCATGGCCCCGGGCTCCTGCTCGGGACAGGGCATCCGCTGCTCGAGCTCCTCGCAGTGCTGCGGGACGCTCACCTGCAGCAGCGGCTTCTGCAGCTAGCGCCGCGTCTTCGGCCTCGCCGCGAACGCTGACGCCATCGCCGGGGCCGCTTTCGCGATGGCCGTCAACGCCTGAGGGTTCTCGCCGATCCAGCGCACCGTGACGGGGTTGGTGACCATGCGCGTGATGACGGCCGGATCCTCGAAGGCTCCCTGCGGACCGGGACAATCCATGACCTTCCGGAACAGCTTGCTCGACAGCAGGGCCCGCACCGCGCTTTCGTCCTGCATGGCCGGCGTGCTGAGGAACGCCTTGACCACGCCGGGGTCGGTCAGCAAGGTCTTCGTCACCGTCGGGCTGTTGAGCGCGGCGCGCACGAGCGGCGCGTCGAGATAGGCGTTCACGCGCTTCGGGTCGGCCAGGAAGGCCTTGAGCGCCCGTGGACTCGCGAGGTTCGAGGAGCGCTTGGCGAGCAGGCGCGCCGGCGCCTTGAGGAAGGCCGCGAAGACCTTGTGCGTGCGGACCCAGCGCTCCGCTTTGCGCGCGGCCAACGGCGAGCTCTCGGGGACCGCGCTCGCGGAGGGCGCGCTCGCGGCCATGTGTTCGGTCATGATGGGCGCCACCAAGGATGAGGGCGGCGCCGACGGCGGGGGCGCGGGTGGAGCCGGCCGCGCGGCGGCGGCGATGGCGGCCTCGGCGCGCGAGGAGACCTCCTGGACGTCGAAGCCGCTGTTCACTTCCTTCGTGAGATAGGCCTCGTTCTCGCGCCTCAAGGACGACCACGTCACCAGGATGGCCGACGCGGCCAGACCGGCGACCGCGACGACGGCGAAGGCGCGCGACTTGCGGTGCCGCTTCACGTGCTTGGCCCCGTGCGCGGGCGTGTGGCCGTGTCCGTGTCCATGACCATGGCCGGAAGTATGCTTCACGCCGGATAGCATAGCCGACGCGGCGTCCCGCGGCCAGGGGAGCGCCTGTAAGCGCTGCGCCTCCGGAAGCGTATAGACGGCGGAGGGCGTTCCCCTCCCCCTTGACAGCGCCAGCCTCGGGGGTTATAACAGTAGTGCGCGCCGCGGGCGCGCTTAAAAAGAGGAAGAGAAGAAGATGAAACGGTTCCTAGCGGCGGCCTTCTTGGCCGCCATTTCTTCGTCCTGCGAGGCCCTGCGCCCCGCGGACCCCGCGCCGGCCAAGGCGGGCCCTCTCGCGCCCATCATCCTGGACCCCGGCCACGGCGGCATCGACTGGGGCGGGACGGTCAAGGGCGTCAAAGAGAAGGACATGGCGCTCGATCTCGCGCTCAAGCTCAAGGAGCGCCTGGCCCAGCGCAACCTCGAGGTCATGCTCACGCGCGAGAAGGACGAGCGCGTCATGCTCGACAAGCGCGTCGTCGACGCCGTCGACTGGCGCGGCTCGCTGTTCGTCTCCCTGCACTTCAACAAGGAGAAGAACGTCAAGGCGAACGGCATGACGGTGTACACCTACGGCCCCGAGCTGCGCAAGAAGTGGCGTCCCCTGGCGCACCCCACCGTTCCGCCCATGCCCGCGCCGCCCAAGGGCATCGCCGACGAGAGCGCCGCCGTCGGGCGCACGTTCGCCAAGGCCCTGCGCGATGACGGCCACCGCGTCGAGACCATCAAGGCCGACTACTACGTCCTCAAGAACCCCTCCCAGCCCAGCGTGCTCCTCGAGCTCGGCTACTTGACCAACCCGGACGAGCACAAGCTCATCGCCGACCCCGCCTACCGCGCCAAGCTCGCCGACTCCCTGGCGCGCGTCATCATCGCCTACGCCGAGGAGCGCGCCCTGCGCGGCAGCCAGGCGTCCGCCGCGTCCAACCCCTAGCCGCGGCTTTGCTATCCTAGCGGCATGCGCGTGCGCGTGCTGGTCACCGGCGGCACCTTCGACAAGGAGTACGACGAGCTCACGGGCACCTTGTCCTTCCGCAAGACGCACGTCCCGGAGATGCTGGCGCTCGGCCGCTCCAAGCTCCCCGCCAAGGTCTCGGTCCTGATGATGAAGGACAGCCTCCACATGACCGCGGCCGACCGACGCCGCGTGCTGGCCGCCTGCCGCCGCGCTCCAGAGAAGCGCATCGTGGTCACCCACGGCACCGACACCATGGCGGCCACCGCCGCGGTCCTGGGGAAGGCCCTGACGGACAAGACCGTCGTCCTGACCGGCGCCATGCGGCCCTACCGCTTCGGCTCCTCCGACGGGCTGTTCAACCTGGGCTCGGCCCTGTCCTTCGCCCAGGCCCTCCCCCCCGGCGTCTACGTGGCCATGAACGGGCTGGCTTTCCCCTGGGACCGGGTCCGCAAGGACCGCCGCCGGGGCGTCTTCCGACGGTCCTAGACGGAGGGGACCGAAGGGCCCCTGCGCGAAAAAGGCCCTCCCGGTATAATATAGGCATGAGATCAGCCCTCGCCCTCGTCGTGCTGTGCACCGCCGCCAACGCCTCGGCCCTCCGTCTGGGATCGGGCGCGAAGGCCGAGGACAAGCTGCGCCGCTTCGTCGCCACCGACTCCGGCGTCCGCGCCCGCCTCGACGACGCGATGCGCCGCGAGGCGCTGTTCCGCGCCGAGGCCCGCGAGACGGACATGCGCGACGCCGTCGCCGCTCCGGCGACCCGCGAGGAGCTCATCGAGCAGCTCCCCGGGATGAAGGCCCTCCCCTCCAGCTCCTGCCCCAACCTGCTCAGCTGCCACCTGCCCGAGTTCGCCGCGACCGTCGAGCACTCCGAGCTCCTGCCCGACGCCGTCCGCTCCCTTCTGCGCCCCTGGCTGTTCCTGCAGGAGGCCCGCGGCTACAAGACCGACATCACCCCCTCCAGCAAGGGCGACGCCCTGCTCATCGTGACCCTCAAGGGCCTCGACGCCGCGCCCCTGGTGCTCAACGTCGCCCCGCGCCTGCTCGGCGGCTTCAACGTCTGGTTCGACGAGCCCGCCAAGCTCTCCGCCCTCTACGAGCGCGAGCGCGCCGCCATCTTCGCCAAGAAGTAGTTAACAAAGGGGCCAGGCACCAAGTTAACTTTTCGACTTGTTAACTTGGTGCCTGGCCCCTTGTTAACTTTTCAGAGCAGGCGCAGCTGGCCGCCCAGCGGGCGGCGGAAGTTCGAGGGGTCCATCGGACGCCGGTCCTTGTCCAGGCCGTAGCGTTTGCGCGAGACCTGGAACAGGGCCTGGAGATGGTCGGCGAAGACGCCCCGGCCGCGCATGCGCGAATGGAAGCCCGGGTCGTTGAGGTCGCCGCCGCGCACGGCGCGCACCTGCGATTCCACCTTGGCGCGCCGGTCGGGGTAATGGCGGCCCACCCAGTCCAGGAACACGTCCTTCACCGAATAGGGCAGGCGCAGAGGCACGTAGTTCGCGTCCACGGCGCCGTGGTCCGCGGCGGCCTCCAGGATGGCCGGCAGCTCGTGGTCGTTGAGTCCGAGGATCATCGGCGCGGCCATGACGCCCACGGGCACGCCGGCGTCCGCCAAGGTCCGGATGGCCTTCAGGCGGTTCTCGGGCGAGGACGCGCGCGGCTCCATGCGCCGGGCGAGCTCCGGGTCCAAGGTCGTCACCGAGACGTAGACGCGCGCGCAGCGGTAGGACGCCAGCTCTCCCAGCACGTCGGCGTCTCGGGCGATGAGCGCGTTCTTGGTCACCACGCCGACGGGGTTGCGGCAGTCGGCGAAGACCTTCAAACAGCGGCGCGTGACCTCGACCTTGCGCTCGATGGGCTGATAGCAATCGGTGACGCCCGACATGGCCACCGTCATCGGCTCCCAGGAGGGCTTGGCCAGCTCCTTCTCGAGCAGGGCGGGCGCGTCCTCCTTCACGAAGATCATCGTCTCGAAATCGAGGCCGGCCGAGAGGCCGAGGTACTCGTGATAGGGCCGGGCGTAGCAGTACGAGCAGCCGTGCTCGCAGCCGCGGTACGGGTTCAGGCTCCAGGTGAACGGGATGTCCGGACTGTCGTTCTTGACCAGGATGGAGCGCGTCGCGTCGCGAAAGAAGCGGGTCTTGGGCGCGGGCTCCTCGGCGGGGTCGGCGGACTCGTCGCGCTCGTAGGCGATCTCCTCGAAGCGGTTCACCGGGTTGAGGCCGGTGCCGCGTCCGCGCGGCGAGAGGTCGGGGGTGGACATGCCCCTACAGGATAATCGAACATCCGTACTATTTCAAGGGCCCTTCGGCCCCGGCTACCAGCGCAGCGTGAGGGCGGCCTCGGGACCGGACAGCATCACCGGCCCCAACAGCGCGCGCCAGCCGAGCCGGAACTGCCACGGTCCGCCCGCCAGGCCGGCGCCGGCGCGCAGGTCCCCGATGGTCCCGCCCGAGGCGAACACGCCGCCGGCCGCCCCCTCGAAGTACAGCGGCCGCAGCGGGAAGGACTCGATGCCGACGGCCAGGCGCGGTCCCAGGCGGTGCCGGCGCCCGGCCAGGCCGCCGGCGCCGATCTGGTACTCCACGCGCCACTGGTCCTCGCGGGCGACGTCGCCGTGCGCGACGGCGTGCGCGTAGTGCAGGTCCTCGGCGCCGCGCGCCCGCAGCTGGGTGTAGAACCCCTCCGCGCCGACGTGGTCCTCCGTGTCGTAGCGGTAGCGCGCGCCCATGCCGCCGGCGTCGTCGCCCGTGCGCAGCGCGTGCAGCTCGACGCGGTGCAGCTCCTGATGGTCGCCGGTGTCGCCCTGCGGCTCCTCGCGGTAAAGAAGGCGCGCGAAGCCCTCGTCGGGCTGGCGCATCGAGTACGCGTAAGGCAGGCTCACGAGCTTGCCCATGGCGCGCAGGAACAGGACGATGTTGCGCGGCGTCGGGAATGGGAAAAATCCGCCTGGATTGGGGCCGGACCGCGGCTGCGCGAAGGCGGGCGCGGCCAGGAGCAGCAGGACGAGGAGGACGACCCGCCGCATCAGAAGCGCAGCGCGAGCATCACATCGGGGCCGGACAGCTCGCGCAGCGGGCCGGCCAAGGCGCGCCAGCCGGCGGTCCACTCGGTAGGGCCGAGCTGGACGCCCGCGCCGACGCGGTACTCGCTCAACGTGTGGTCGTTGATGATGGTGATCGCGCCGCGAGCGGACAGGACGAACGGCTTGAGCGGGTACAGTTCGCCGCGGAGGGAGAAGGACGGCCCCGCGCGGCCGTCGCGGCCGGTAAGGCCCGCGACGCCGAAGCCGTAGCCGAGAGACCCGCGATGGCCGCGGACGATGTCGCCGAGGAAGCGCCCGCCGACGTAGTGCAGCTCGTCGGAGGGCCGTTTCTCGTAATAGCCGGTCCAGAACCCCTCGAAGCCGATGTGGTTCTCGCCCAGGACGCGGTAGCCCGCGCTCAAGGAGCCGATATCGCCCGAGACGCGATGGCCCGCGAACTCCAGGCGATGGGACAAAGAGCGGTCGCCCTGCATGTCCCCGTCTTCGCCGCGCCAGTAGGGGTACGGAGTGAAGCCCCGCTCGTCCAGGCTCAGCGGGTAGATGAGCGGGGCGGTGATGAGACGCGCGACCAGCTCGGCGAAGGCGTCTTCCGTGGCGTTGACGGGGTAAGCCCGCGAGAGCAGGGGCGAGCCTTTGAACTGCTCGCCGAAGCCCTTCAGCGTCCCCGCGCGGGCGGGGAGGGCGGCCGCGAGCAGGAGCGCCGCTAGAGCGGCGCGGCTCACGCGCCTCCGAGCCGCTTCACTTCCTCTTCCTTCAGCTGGATGGCGGCCTGGACTTCTTCCATGTCGGCGCCGACCTTCTGGACCTTGGCGGCGTCCTCGTAGAGGGCGGGGTCCGACATGAGCTCGGCGATGCGCTCCATCTCGGCGTGCAGGCGCTCGAGCTCGGCCTGGGCCTTCTCCAGCTGCTTGGCCTTGCGGCGGGCGTCCTTCGAGGCCTCGTACTGGTTCTGTTCGGCGGCGGCGGCCTTCTGCGCCTCGGTCTGCGCGACGGGCGCCTCGGCGGCCTTGAGCTGCTCCTGGCGGTGCCGGAAGTACTCGAAGTTGCCGGGGTAGACCGTGATCTTGCCCTGCACCACGTGCACGACGTGGTCGGCCACGGCGTTGAGGAAGTACACGTCGTGCGAGATGGCGCAGATGGTGCCCTCGAACTTCTTGAGGGCCTCCACGAGGGCCTCGACGCTGGTGAGGTCCAAGTGGGTCGTGGGCTCGTCGAGGAGCAGGACGTTGGGCGGGTCGAGCAGGAGCTTGGCGAGCTGAAGACGGCTCTTCTCTCCGCCGGAGAGCACCTCCACCTTCTTGTGGACCATGTCGCCGGGGAACAGGAAGGTGCCGAGCACGGTACGGGTAAAGAGGTCTCCGTTGAGCCGGCCGACGCTGGTGGCCTCCTCGAGCACCGTGCGCCGCGGGTCGAGCTGGCCGTCGCGGTGCTGGGAGAAGTAGCCGACCTTCACGTTGTGGCCGAGCACGCGCTCGCCGGAGTCGAAGGGGATGATGTCGCCGAGCACCTTGAGCAACGTGGACTTGCCGGCGCCGTTGGGACCGACGAAGGCCATCTTCTGGCCGCGCTCGAGCTCGAAGTTCAGGCCGTCGTAGACGATGTTCGTCCCGTACGCCTTATGGACGTTCTTCAGGCGCAGCACCGAGGTGCCGGTGCGGCCGGGCTGAGGGAAGGTGATGCTGACGGACTTGAGCGAGGGCGGGAGCACGATCTCCTCGACCTTCTCGAGCTTCTTCATGACGCTCTGCACGCGCGAGGCGGTGGACACCCGCGCGCGGTT
>CAZTZW010000121.1:0-7485 GCA_964618085.1 uncultured Elusimicrobia bacterium | reverse complement strand
TTCACCGCCCTCGCGATGTCCTTGCTCAGCGAGCGCGCGACCGAGACCTCGCCCTCGCGCCTCCCGATGATGATGCCGGACCCGCGCGTCACCCCGCCGAGCCCCGGCCCGAGCTGGCGCATCCGCCAGGCCATCGCGTCCCGCCTCGGCATCAAGCCCCAGAAGCGCGAGCCCTTCGTGCCCGCGTCGGTCAAGGTCGCCGAGCTCGAGAAGCTCGCCAAGACCGACACCAAGGCCGCGCTCGCGCTGGCCGCGGACTACCTCATCAAGGAGACGGACAAGCGCAACGAGGTCCGCATCGGCGCCCTGCGCGTGCTCGGCCGCATGCCCTTGGCCGACGTGATGCCGACCTACCTCTCCTACCTCGAGGCCGCGGCCCAGACCGGATCCCAGATCTCCAAGCAGACCTCGCACGACAAGTGGTGGTACTTCCAGTGGGAGATCCTCCGTCGCGTCGTCAAAGAGGCGCCCGCCCTGGCCCCCGCCTCCGAACCTTTGCTGGCCGCGCTCCGCGCCGGCTATAAGGACTGGAACTCGTCCGTGCGCCTGATGTCCGGCGAGGCCCTGCGCAAGCTCGGCCAGGACCCGGGCCCCGAGCCCGAGCAGGAGATGTCCGCGCCCGAGCCCGAGTCCATGGGCGGCGCGTCGGCCTCCAACGGCGCCCCCTCGGAGACCTCTCCCAAGCGCGGCGGCTTGTGGAAGTGGCTGCTCGGCGCGGTCGCGATCGGCCTGACGATCAACCTGGCGCTCACCGCGTTCACCGGGCCTTCCGCGCCGACGGCGCCGGCGACGCCCGTCGTGAGCGAGCAGACGACGGATGCGCGCGGCAACGGCGCGCCGGCCGCTCCGAACAAGGACGCGGACGCCCGTTCGTCCGCCCCGACGACCCCCAAGACCTACCAGGAGATGACGCTCGAGGAGCTCGACCGCATCGCCGACGCCGCCGAGCGGCAGGCTCGCGCGCAGGAGCTCCAGACCCGGCTGGCCTTGGAGCAAGCGGCGGCCGCCAAGAAGGGCAACTGGGGCTGGCTATTCACCATCTTCCTCGCTTTCGCGCCCATCCTCTTCATGGTGTGGCTGTTCCGCAAGATGTCCAGCGGCGGCATGGGCGGCGGCGCCGCCGGCAACCCGGCGAACATGGCCAAGGCCCAGACCAACGTTGAGAAGCCCAAGACGCGCTTCCACGACGTGGCCGGCATCGACGAGTCCATGGTCGAGGTTGAGGAGATCGTCGACTACCTGCGCCACCCCTACCAGTACGTCCGCCTCGGCGCCCGCGTGCCCAAGGGCATCCTGCTCGAGGGCCCTCCCGGCTCCGGCAAGACCTTGCTCGCCAAGGCGCTGGCCGGCGAGACCGACGCGAACTTCATCACCATGTCCGGCTCGGACTTCGTCCAGATGTTCGTGGGCGTGGGCGCGGCCCGCGTCCGCGACCTGTTCGAGCAGGCCAAGGCCAAGCGTCCGGCCATCATCTTCATCGATGAGATCGACGCGGTCGGCAAGACGCGCAGCAACGGCGGCCCCAACAGCAACGACGAGCGCGAGCAGACCATCAACGCGATGCTCGCGGCGATGGACGGCTTCACCGACTCCACCGGCATCCTCGTCGTCGCGGCCACCAACCGCGCCGACACCCTCGACCCGGCTCTCACGCGTCCGGGCCGCTTCGACCGCAAGATCCACGTCGGGGCCCCGGAGATGCTGGGGCGCGAGGCCATCCTCGCCATCCACGCCCGCAAGGTCCGCCTCGGACCGGACGCGGACCTCTCCTACGTCGCCCGCCGCACCGCGGGCATGACCGGCGCGTTCCTCGAGAACGTCGTCGTCGAGGCGGCGCGCCTCGCGGCGCGTCGCGGAGCCGACAGCGTCTCGAACGCCGACCTCGACGAGTCCATCGACCGGGCCACCATCGGAGGCAAGCGCTCGCTCAAGCTCTCCGACGACCTCAAGATGCGCATCGCGCGGCACGAGTCGGGCCACGTCCTGGCCAACCTCCTCAACGAGAAGCCGGAGCTGCGCCAGACGACCAACAAGGTCACCATCATCCCTCACGGCACCGGGGCGCTGGGCTTCGCCGAGATGGGCGCCGCGGAGGGAGACAGCTACCTCCAGACCAAGAGCCAGCTCGAGGCGAAGATCGACCACGCCCTGGGCGGCCTCGTGGCCGAGCGCATGTATTACGGGGAGTGGTCCACGGGCCCCGGCTCCGACCTGCAGTACGCCACCCGCATCGCGCGCGCCATGGTCCAACAGTTGGGCATGGACGACGGCCTGGGCCTCGTGCAGACGGCCCCGGACCAGAACGACCCGTTCGGCCGCATGCCGTTCGGCGACGCCATGGGCGGCCAGATCCACGAGGCGGTGAAGAAGATCATCGCGGCCTCCTACGCGCGCGTGCTCAAGCGCCTGGAGGACAACCGCGACCGCATGGACGCGATGTCGGACGCGCTGATCGAGAAGGAGACCCTCATCGACACCGAGATCCTCCACTACGCCTTCGGCAAGCTGGAGCCGAAGGATACGCCCAAGAACTAGACGCCGCCGTCCGGAAACGAAGCCCTCGGCGCCCCGGCGCCGGGGGCTTCTTCTTTGATGAGCGGCCGCCGCCGCTTTTTTTGTAGCATGCCTGCGCCTTGGCCAAGGACTGGCGTCGGAAGGACCTGCTCGGCCTGCAAGAGCTGAGCGCCGCCGAGATCGAGCTCATCCTCGATACGACCGCCGCTTTCAAGAAGGCGCCCCCGAAGCCCCTCCCCGCCGGACGCCTCGTCGCCTTCCTGTTCTCCGAAGCCTCGACGCGCACGCGCTCCTCCTTCGAGGCCGCCGCGCTCCGCCTGGGCGTGGACGTGCTCAGCTTCTCGGCCGCGGGCTCCTCGCTCGCCAAGGGCGAGACGATGCTCGACACCTTGCTCAACCTCGAGGCCATCGGGGTCACGCACTTCGTCGTGCGCCACGAGCGCTCGGGCGTGCTCGAGGACCTCGCTCCCAAGGTGAAGGCCTGCGTGCTCAACGCCGGCGACGGCTGGCACGAGCACCCGACGCAGGCCTTGCTCGACGCGTTCACTTTGCGCGAGAAGTGGGGCTCCCTCAAGGGCCGCAAGGTGGTCGTCCTCGGCGACATCCGCCACTCGCGCGTCGCCCGCTCCAACGCCTGGGCGCTCAAGAAGCTCGGCGCCAAGGTCGTGGTCTGCGGACCGACGGTGCTGGTGCCCGACGGCCTCTCCGGACTGGCGGCCATCGAGCACGACCTGACGAAGGCGCTCAAGGGCGCCGACGCGGTCAACGTCCTGCGCCTCCAGCTCGAGCGCATGGAGCAGGGCTTCGTGGCCTCCCTCCCGGACTACGCCGAGGCCTACCGCCTCACGCCCGAGCGCTTCGCTCTGGCCAAGCCCGACGCCTGGGTGCTCCACCCCGGCCCCATGAACCGCGGCGTCGAGATCGCCTCCGAGCTGGCCGACGGGCCGCGCTCGCTCATCCTGGAGCAGGTCGCCAACGGCGTGCTCGTGCGCATGGCCGCGCTGTCCCTGCTGGACTCCGGGAGGAACGCGTGAACCGGTCCCTCATCGTCGGCGGTCTCGTCGTCGATCCCTCTCAGAAGTTGGAGGCCGTTCGGGACGTCTTGATCGAGGATGGCAAGGTCGCCGACGTCGCCGCGGGCCTGTCGAAGAGACCGGCGCTCCGGGACGTGCCGGCCGTGGACGCCAAGGGCCTCTGGGTCATCCCCGGCCTCGTCGACATGCACGTGCACCTGCGCGAGCCCGGACGCGAGGGCGACGAGACCATCGCCACGGGCACCAAGGCCGCCGCCGCGGGCGGGGTCACCACCGTGCTCGCGATGGCCAACACCGAGCCCGTCACCGATTCCGCCTCCCAGCTCGGCTTCCTGCGCGCCAAGGCCGCCTCGGACGCGCTCGTCAACGTGCTCTTCGCCGGAGCCGTCACGCTCGGCCAGAAAGGCGAGCGCCTCACCGAGTTCGCCAAGCTCCGCGCCGCGGGCGCGGCCGCGCTCTCCGACGACGGCCGCCCGCTGATGAACGCGGGCCTGATGCGCCGCGCGCTGGAGCACGCCAAGGACCTCGGCCTGCTGGTCATCGACCACTGCGAGGACCTGACCCTCTCCAACGGCGCCTGCGTCCACGAAGGTCCCGTCAACCTCGCCAAGGGCCTCAAGGGCTCGCCCGCCGCCGCCGAGACCGTCCAGGTCCTGCGCGACATCGCCTTGGCCGAGCTCACCGGCGGCCGCATCCATCTCGCCCACCTCTCCAGCGCGGCGTCGGTGGAGGCCGTGCGCCTGGCCAAGAAGCGCGGCGTGGCCGTCTCCGCGGAGGCCGCGCCGCACCACTTCGCCCTCGACGAGGCCATGATCCCCGGCTACGACGCGACGTGGAAGATGAACCCGCCCCTGCGCGAGAAGACCGACCGCGAGGCCCTGCTCGAGGGCCTGGCCGACGGCACCATCGACGCCGTCGCCACCGACCACGCCCCGCACGGCTGCGCGGCCAAGTCGCTGGGCATGGATCAGGCGCCCTTCGGCGTCATCGGCCTGGAGTCGAGCCTGGGCGTCGCGCTCACCGAGCTCTACCACAAGAAGGTCCTGGACAAGAAGCGCCTCGTCTCGCGCCTCTCGACCGCGCCGGCCGCTCTGCTGGGCCTCCCGGGCAAGGGCACCCTGCGCAAGGGCGCCGACGCCGACCTCGTCCTCGTCGACCCCGACGCGTCCTGGTCGCCCACCCCCCCCTTCCTCTCCAAGAGCCGCAACACGCCCTTCGCCGGACGCCGCCTCAAGGGCCGCGCGACGCGCACCTTCGTCGCCGGCCTCTCCGTCCACGCCCTCTAGGCCTGGACGCGTGCCTTGCCGGAGGCTACACTGCGGTCATGCGGCTCCCCCTCGCCGCCGTCCTGTTGTCCGTCGCCCTCTCCCCCGCGCTCGCCGCCTCGCGCGAGGATTTCTCGCCCCATGAGCGCGACCGGCTGCTCGCCGCGTGGATGTCGGCGCTGGCCTCCCTCGAATCGGGCCGCGAACTTGCCGCCTTCGTCGCGAAGCAGCCCGTCGAGATCCGCGTCGACCGGCGCCTGAGCGGCGAGGGACTGTACGAGGACGGCCGGGTGTACGTCCACCAGGGCCGCCTGCTCTACAAGCTCGACGAGTACGAGCGCCTAGGCCTCAAGGGCGACGAGGCCGTGGACGCCGTCGCCTGGGATTCCCTGCACGTCCTGGCGCACGAGCTCGAGCACGCGCGCACGCGGCACATCTTCGAGCTCACCATCGGCTCGCCTTACGACTACACCGACCAGGACGACGAGCTCCTCAGCTTCGCGCGCGAGGTGCGCGTCGTGCGCGAGATCGCCAAGAAGCATCCCCAGCGCCTGCGGCGCGTCGCCGAGGACGACAAGCGGATGACGGCGTTCTATCTCCAGCAGACGGCCGCCAGTCTGCCGACGTTCGAGGACGCCATCCTGAGCGGCTTCCGCCACGTCCCCCGGCTGCGCGACAACGAGCGCGACGCCTTGAGGGCGTGGGCGCGCGACCAGCGCGCCTACTGGGCCGGCGAGCGCAATAAGAAGCTCGCCGACTCGCGCGCTCCGGTCGCGCCCGTCATACAGGACATGCACCGCCGCGACGCGCGCGAGGCGGAGACGGTCGTCGCCCGCCTGGACCGGCTCGACGCCGTCGTCGCCGACTCGACGCGCTTCGCGTTGGCCAAGGCTTACTTCACCCGCCGCCACGAGAAGCTCGCGGCGGAATGGCCGGGATGGTTCCGATGAGGGCCGCCGCGCTTGCCCCCTGTCCCGCGAAAGTGGTCCAATAGCTTTCGCGACGTGATCTACGAGGCCCTCAAGCCCTTCCTCTTCGGACTGGACGCCGAGCGCGTCCACGAGGAAACGTCGGGATTGCTGCGCTGGGCGGTCCCGGTTCCCGGCGCCTCCGCCGTCCTCTCCCTGCTCACCGGCTCCGGCCCCTCGCGCGACCTGTCCGCGACCGTCTTCGGGCTGCGCTTCCCCAACCCCGTCGGCCTCGCCGCGGGCTTCGACAAGGACGGCCGGCTCGCGAGCCTCCTCCCCGCCCTGGGCTTCGGCTTCCTCGAGATCGGCTCGGTCACCCTCGAGCCCCAGCCCGGCAACCCGCGCCCGCGCCTGTTCCGCCTGCCCGTCGAACGCGCCATCGTCAACCGGATGGGCTTCAACTCCGCCGGCGCGCGCGAGGTCGCGCGGATCCTGGCCTCGCGGCCGCGGACGTCCGTCCCCCTGGGCATCAACCTCGGCCTCAACAAAGGAGTCCCGGCCTCGGAAGCGCCCGCCCAGTACGCCCGCACGTTCCACGTCCTGCGCGAGCACGGCGACTATTTCGTGGTCAACGTCTCCTCGCCCAACACCCCCGGCCTGCGCTCCCTCCAGGGACCGCAGGAGCTCGTCGCCATCCTGGGGTCGGTGCGCGAGGCGAACCCGGCCCGCAAGCCGCTCCTCGTCAAGCTGTCGCCCGACCTGAACGAGGAGGACCTCGCCGCGACGGTCCGCGCGGCCGACGCCTTGGTCGACGGCTTCGTCGTCTCGAACACGACCGTGTCCCGCGACGGCGTCGACGCGCGCTGGAAGTCGGAGGCGGGCGGCCTGTCGGGCGCGCCGCTCAAGACCCGGGCGCTGACCTTGCTCAAGACGATGAAGACCCTCACGGCCAAGCCTCTCGTCGCCGTCGGCGGCATCGAGACCGCGGCCGACGCCCTGGAGCGCCTGCGCGCCGGGGCCTCGCTCGTCCAGCTCTACACCGGCCTCGTCTACGGCGGGCCCCGAACGGTCAAGCGGATGCTGAAGGGAATGAGCCAATGACCGAGCATAGCGAGGAAATGGTCGATTCCGAGGTCGTAGGAAGGAACCCATGACGCAGGTGATCGTCGCCCTCGACGTCGAGACCATCAAGCGGCAGGAGGACCTCCTGCGCTCCCTCAAGGACGTCATCGTCTGGTACAAGGTCGGCCTGCGCCTCTTCACCGCGCACGGCAAGCGCGCCGTGGACCTCGTCCATCGCTACGGCGGCAAGGTCTTCCTCGACCTCAAGCTCCACGACATCCCCCAGACCGTCGCCCACGCCGTCCACGAGGCCCAGCGCCTCGGCGTGGACTCCGTGTCCATCCATCTCATGGGCGGCTCCGATATGATCCGCGCCGCCGCCGAGGTCTCTCCGCGCCCGAAGCTGTGGGGCGTGACCGTGCTCACCAGCATGGGCCCCAAGGACGTGAAGTTCATCTCCCCGTCCGCGCGCATCCCGTCGCTGGTGAAGTCCTTGGCCAAGACGGGCTGGGTCTCCGGCGCCGACGCCACCATCTGCTCGCCGCGCGAGGTCCAGGACCTGCGCAAGGCGTTCCCCCATATCGCCATGAAGTTCGTCACCCCCGGCATCCGCCCCGCCGGCGCGGACCTGAACGACCAGAACCGCGAGATGACGCCCGGGGAGGCCGCCGCGATGGGCATCGACTTCATCGTCATAGGCCG
>CAZTZW010000120.1:0-7505 GCA_964618085.1 uncultured Elusimicrobia bacterium | reverse complement strand
CTCCGCGGCGGCTCCGAGGCTCCCGGGACCGAAGGAGCCGTTGTCGATGAGGAAGGTCCTCAGCCCCGCGGGGGTCGCGACGGCCGCCGCGAACCGTCGCGGGTCCGCCGCGCGCGCGCGCGCCATCATGGACAGGGAGCCTTCGGAGAAGGACGGGTCGAGCGCGTGCATGGATTCCCCCACGGCGCCGGAGAACAAGTGCTGCCACTCATGACGGTCGTAGGGTGCGGATAGGGCGGGAGGCGCCGTGGTCGGCCGCCGCGCCGCCGGCGCCTTCCCCGGGAGACGGCCCGTCCCGGCCAGCGCGTCGGCGATGAGGGCCGCGACCCACGGATAGAAGGCGGTGCGCCAGTGGCAGGCGTCGCGCATGACCGCCGCGCCGGTCACGCCGTGCGCGTCGAGCGAGGCGAACGACGCCTCGAGGTCGGCGACGGGCTGTCCCTCCTCGAGGGCGACGCGCCGGATGACCGCGTTGCGCGCGGGAGGGGTCCGTATGCCGGGGTCGTCGGCGTCCGCCGCGGCGCGGAAGAGGGGCGCGGCCTCGCCGGGGCGCCCGAGCCGCTCGAGAGCGCGGCCTAGCAGGTAGAGCTTCTGCGGGTGGGCGGACGCGGTCGGGTCCGCCTGCAGCAGCGCGGCGGTCTCGGCGGGGCGGCCCTTCTCCCAGGCCGAACGCGCCCTCAACGCGGCGGGCTCCGAGAAAGGGAAGTCGCTGGTCATCGGCGGCGCGTCGCGCAGGTTCGCGGGCAGCGTGCACAGGACCAGGGGCACGCCGCGCGCGCGCGCGGCCGCGGCCATGGCGCGGAGGTTCGCCTCGAAGCGGGTCCGCGCCCGCTCAGGCGTCTGCCGGCGGAAGCCGCCGTCCGGCTCGCCTCCCAGGCGCGACAGGGCTCCGGCCAGGGAGAGCCGGGAGAGCGCCATCCACGCCGGCGCCGCAGCCGGCCAGCGGGGCTCGGCGCGGCTCTCGTTGTTGCCGGAGAGGACGACCACGGCGTCGGCCTCTTGGCGAAGGACCTCCCGGAGCACGCGCAGGTCCTCGACGCTGGAGTAGCCTCCGACCCCGCAGCCGATGACCTCGAAGCGCGCGGAGGGCCTCAGTCGGGAGAGGAGCGGCGCGAGCAGCGGCTCGGAGAAGGGCTGGGCGACCGACCCGCCGACCACGAAGACGCGGTAGGTCCCGGCCGGCTTGGGCGAGAGGAAGCACGTCCTCGTCGTCTCCTCGCGGGAGGGGCACATCAGGTCGCCCGCGGGCGTCTTGCGGACCCGGCGGAAGAACGGACGCCGCGTGTCTACGAAGTAGCGTCGGAACCCGGCCGGCAGACGCGCCGGGGCGACGCGGGCCGCGCGCAGCGCCCACTCGAGGCCGGCGAGGAGGACGAGGGCCGATGCCGCCGCGAGGAGGGCGCCGGCGGCGACGCGCCTCAGGGGAGCCAGGCGCCGGTCTTCTCGGGCGCTTTCTCGTCCGGTATGACCTTCCACTCGTCGCAGGGACAGAACTCGACGTCGCAGGGAGAAGAGGCTCCCTCGAGCAGCCGGAAGGACGGTTCGAGGAAGGAGCCGAAGATGCCGGGGTCGCCGATCTGACCGCAGCGCGTGACCTGGCCGTCGGGCAGCAGCAGCATGGACTGGTGGCCGGCGCGGCACAGCATGCCCTTATGGCGCTTGCTCTCGATCCAGCCGGCGTCCTCGCCGGGCCGGCTCAGGCCGAGCAGAGAGCGCTCCGCGTCGTCGTAAGCGTCCGGGTAGCGCTTGCCCATCCACTCGCCGACGAAGGGGATGACCTTCAGGCTCTCGCCCGCCGCTTCGCACTGGCGCAGGTAGGCGGGCAGGTCCTTCAGGAACGGCGGCCAGGCCACGAAGTTGAAGCAGCCGACCTGGGCTCCTCCGTCGCGCAGCTTCTTCATCATGGCGAGGGACTCGTCGAGCGTGTTGTACTGCGGGTGGAAGCTCAGCGAGACCGACACCTTGTCGTGGTCGACGCGCGCCAGGAACTCGTCGAGCTTGAGGGACCCGTTCGTGGTCACGTTCACCGGCCAGTGCTTCTCGGTGAGCCGCGTCAGGAGGTCGATGAAGCGCGGGTAGGCGAACGGCTCCCCCCCGTTGATGGTGACGTAGGAGCGGCCGTAGCGCTCGTGGAGGCGGTCCCAGTGCGTCATCCACTGGTCGGGCGTCAGATACGCGTTGCGCTTGCCGTACTCGGTCCAGTGGCCGTCGAAGAAGCAGTAAGTGCAGCGGAAGTTGCAGGACCAGTGGATGTTCCAGGTCACGCGCACCTTGGGGTCCGGCCAGGACGGGCGCTGTCTCACGGCTTCTTCAGCGCCTCCTGGTATTCCCGCACGATCTGGGCGGGGTCCTTGTGCCGATGGATGACGTGGGCGCTCCAGCTGTTGATGGCCGTCGCGTTCTGGCGCGGGCAGGTGTCGAGGCACCCGCCGCCGGTGCGCAAAGCCCGGCGCACGGCGCGGTAGGAGGCGCCGTTCCAGACGTCATCGAAGGACTTCCCCTCGAGTGTCTCGTCGAAGTTCCCGTACACGTCGCAGGGCAGCACGCGCCCGTCGGCGTTGATCATGATCTGGTGCCAGGGCTCGGGGCAGGAAGCGGGCTTCACGTAGCCGGGCGGCTGGTCGCCGAACTTGGGCGGCAGGCGCAAGGTCACCCCCAGCTCCTCGGCGACCTTGCGGGACTCGTCGATGACCTTGTTGGCCAGGTCCTGCTTGAAATAGAGCGAGAGGTACTTCTGCTGGGACTCGTAGATGTAGAAGTAGCCCGCGATGACCTCGTCGACGCCGGCCTTGGCGGCCCAGCGCACGAAGTCGGGCAGGAGCTCGACGTTCAAGGTCGTCATCACGAACATCAGTTTCAGGCGCGGGTTGCCGGTCGCGCGGCGGCGCTCGGCGAGGAAGGCGATGTTGCGCTGGACCTGCTCCCAGGCGCCGTAGCGCATCATCTGCTTGTGGGACTCGGGGTCCACCGAGTGCATGGAGAGCTGGAGGGTGTAGCGGCTCTCGCCGTTGGCGATGAGGTCCCAGACCTTGGGGCGCGCGTGCGAGGCGTTGGTGGCGATGTACTTGTCGACGTGCGGGTACTCGCGGTTGAAGTAGGCCAGGATGCGCTCGGCGTCGGGCAGGCCCAGGAACTCGCCGGAGCCGGTGAGGATGAGCTCGTCGGCCTGGGAGAGCACGCGGTTGAGGCGGGGCCCGGCGGCCTTCAGGTAGTCGTCGAAGGAGAAGGTCGGGTAGTCGTAGCCCTTGGAGCAGAACACGCAGTCGGCGTTGCAGACGGCGTTGATCTGAAGGAAGACGCGGCGCGGCGTGCTGGAGAGCACGATGCGCTTCTCATCGTACTCCCTCGAGTTGAGCTCGAGATTGGCCTTCTGGCGCTTCAGGCGGATCTGGCGGCGCAGCGCCGCGAACGGATGGAGGGTCTCGGTCTTCATCGCGCGCACTCCGCGGCCGGGCCGTCGGCCGTCGCGCCCAGGCGCAGGAACATCTCCGCGCGGGCCTCCAGCGCCTCGACGTCGGAGAGCGCGGGCTCGGAGCGGCCCCAGCGCACGCGCAGTCCGTCGGCTCCCCCCTCGATGGTGGCGCGGTCGCGCATGGCGGCCAGCGCGGCCTCGGCGCGGCGCTTCCAGGGCTCGCCGCGGCCGGCCGCGGCCTTGGCGGCGGCTTTCAGCGCGCGGCGCAGCAGGGCGAGGTCCTTCGCGTAGCCCGCCAGCTCCTCGCGGAATGCCGGGTGGCGGAAGTCGAGGTCCAGGTAGTCGAGCAGGCCGCGCACGGCCGCCGGATGGTCGCCGCGGTAGCGGTGGTAGGCGGCCAGGCCCGCGTGGCGTTCCAGCTCGAGGGAGCCGTTGATCCCTTTATAAGCGTCATGGCCCAGCTCGGCCGCCAGCGCGCGGAAGCGCTCGTAGCGCGCCATGCGCACGGGATAGGTGTTGGTCCCGTCCGCGCTCTCCCAGTACAGGTGGTGCGCGTCGCGGCCCTCGTCCTTGATGCCGGCCTCGACGCGGTGCTCGGACAGCCAGGCGCCGTCCTCGAGGCTGGTGAAGGTGGCGCTGGCGTAGACGCGGTCGAAAGAGGCGTGGTTGCGGCGCAGGAACGCGAGCGTGAGGTCGAAGTCCTCCTCGGTCTCGCCGGGAAAGCCGAACATGAAGTTGCCCACGGTCTTGATGCCCGCGGCCTTGGTGTCGCGCAGGACGCGCTCGGCCACCGCCGGGTCGTAGGGCTTGTTCATGAGCTTGAGGACGCGCGGGGAGCCGCTCTCGACGCCGTAGATGACGTCGTGGCAGTTCGCCTTGCCCAGCAGGTTCAGGACGTCGGCGGTCATCTCGGGGCGGATGATGGCGTTGATCTTCCAGCCGAAGAAGTTCTGCTTGGCGTTGGTCTTCCAGTCCTCGACGATGAGCTCGGCCAGGCGCGCGAGGTTCTTCACGTTCCCGTTGGCCGTGATGTCGTAGAACTCGAAGTGGGTCTTCCACGGGTGGCGGCGCTTGTGCTCCAGGATCTCGGCGTGCACGCGCTCGCCGCTCATATAAGAGTAGCCGTCCCAGAAGGGATGGGACGAGCAGAAGCGGCACTGCCACACGCAGCCGCGGCTCATATGGATGGGCAGCCGCTCGGGGACGTCGTACAATTCCAGCCTGAATCCCCGAAAGTCCGCGAACGGGAGCTTGTCGAGGTCGCGCATCACCGGCGCCTCCCCCCCGTCCACGACCTCGCCGCCGCGGCGGGCGACCACGCCCGGCAGCACGGGCAGCTCGCCCGTGCGCGCGTGAGCCTCGACGAGCTCCGGGAACACGAGGTCGCCCGCGCCCTTGAGCACGGCGTCCACGCACGGGTCGGCGGCCAGGCGCCGCGCCGCGTCGCCGCGGAAGAAGTACTGTCCGCCCAGGACGACCTTGCGGCGCGGGTCGGCGGCCTTCAGCCGCCGCGCGAAGGCGAGCGTCGCCTCCTGCGAGCCGCCGCTCACCGAGAAGCCGACGACGGCGGCGTCGCTGGAGAGGACGCGCGCGAGCGCGTCGTCGACCAGCGGGGCGTGGTCGGCGTAGACCTTGGCGACGAAGGCCGGGTCGTTCCAGAACTGGAACTGCTCCCAGTTCCACAGGTTCTCGTAGCCCGGCACGCGCGACTTGGCGAGCTCCGCGTTGAGGTCGACGACGGTCGTCTTCACGCCGCGCGCGTCGAGGCAGCCGGCGATCTGGGCCAGGCCCAGGGGCGCGTCCACCGTCCACCACACCGGGCACTGGACGAGGGCGGCCTTGGTCGTCACGCGGCCACCTTGTTCTGCTGGTCGAGCAACGTCTTCTCTTCCGGCGTCCAGGCGCTCTGGTATTCCTTGGAGCGGCAGTAGTCGACGGTGCAGGCCTTGGCCTCGGGCCACAGGCGGAACTCCGGGTCGAACAGCGACCCGATGCTGAGCTCCTCGCGCGCGAGCTGGCCGCAGCGATAGACTCGACCGTCGGCCTGGACCACGGCGTAGCGTTGGCCCGCGCCGCAGACCTTGCCTCGGATCTCGAGCGGGTCGAGGTTCACGAGCTCGGGACCGATCTCGACGCCGACCGTGTCCTTGATCTGTTTGCGCTCCTCGGGCGTGTAGGCGAACGGGTACTGCTTGCCGTCGTGCTGGCCCCAGAAGATGGCCATGTTCATATACAGGCCGCGCTTGGCGAAGTCGCTCTTATGCTGGACCATCTTGGGCATCTGCGGCGGGTAGGCGAGGAAGCAGACGTTCGCCACGAAGCCGTGGTCGCGCAGCACGTTCACGTTGTGCGCGAAAGGCTCGAACTCGCCCCAGATGGGATGGAACGTGCAGTCCAGCTCGACCGCCTTGGGGTCCGCGGTCTCGGCGAGCCGCTTGATGGCGTCGGTCTGCGAGGCGTTGGTCGTGATCTGCAGGTCGTGCAGCTTCGAAAGCCGCGCGACGACCTCGTCGAAATGCGGATACGTGAACGGTTCGCCCGCGGTGATGCGCAGCTGGCAGCGGCCGTACAGCTTGGCCACCCGCTTCCAGACCTCCTCCCACTTGTCGGGCGTCTGATAGAGGTTCTTCTTGGCGAGCTCGGTCCAGCCGGCGTGCGTGTAGAAGCAGTAGGGGCAGCGGTAGTTGCACGAGTAGTGCATGTCCCACGCGAACACCACGGGCCGCCGCGGCAGGCGCGACTCGAGGTTCACGGCCTTGTACGTGCCGTCCTCGCGCTGATGGGACATGGCGGGCTTATCCACGCTGTCCACAGGCCTCCGGCTTCGGACCGTTGTCGGCGGGAGTCGTGCGGCCTTCCTCGAGCCAGGAATGAGGGAACTGGAAGCGGGACTGACCGATGGAGAAGCAGCGCTCGCACGCGTGGTTCGACTGAGGCTTGGACTCGGTCTTGTGCGCGGCATAGTCGCGCACGTGCTCGCGGGCCTTGCGGTACTTGTCGTTGTTCCAGAGCTTCCGGAAGGACTGCGTGAAGTAGTTCCCGAAATCGTACTCCTGCTCCTCCACCGAGCAGCAGGGCGACACGGACCCGTCCGGATTGATGGCGATGCCGGCCCACGGCCAGTTGCACAGCTTCCGCGGGGCGGTCTTCGAGTCCTTGTAGACCTCGACGGCGACCTGGGGCGCCTCGGCGACGGCGGCGCCGCCCTCGGCGGGCTTGGACTCGCTCCACTGCCACGGCGGGCTGTCGGGGAAGTTCTCGGGGTCGTACATGCGCAGGTCGGCGCGCGTCGGCAGCCACTCGTCCTTGATGCCGGGGCGGAACGGGAGGTAGGCGGGCGTCACGCCCACTTCGTCGCAGCCGAGCTCCTTGGCGAAGGCACGCACGGCGTCGGCCTCGTGCTCGTTGTGCTTGAAGGCGAGGAACTGCCACACGATGGTCGGCTTGGCCTGGCGGCGCTCGGCGCGGCGCGCGGTCAGGGCCTTCAGGTTCTCGACCACGCGCGCGTAGTCTCCCCCCACGCGGTATTTCTGGTAGGTCTCCTGCGTCATCCCGTCGATGGAGAGCACCAGGCGGTCGAGGCCGCTGTCGAGCAAGGCGTCGGCGTCCTGCGGGCGGAAGGAGTTGAAGTTGGTGGAGACCATGGTGTCGACGCCGTGCTTCTTGGCCTCGGCCACCATCGCCCACAGGTCCTTGTTGAGGAGCGGCTCGCCCCAGTTCATGAAGTCGACGTGGATGAGGGTCGCGCCGAGCGAGTCCATGACGTGGCGGAAGTGCTCGAGGCGCAAAGACGCCTTGTCGCGCACGCCGCGGCCCGCGCCGGTGGGACAGAACGGGCACTTCAGCTGGCAGAAGTTGGTCGGGTCGACGGTGAGCCAGTAGGGCTTGCCCACGGGCATCGAGGTCCAGCCCGCCTGGATCTGAGCCTCGACGACGAGGTAGTTGGCGAGCTTGCGCCACAGCCCGGCCCGCACGAGGCGGTCGGTCACGCGCCGCTCGGCGTGGGGCAGGCGCGCGTGGACGCGGTCCAGGAGGCGCGTCACCGGGGCATCGCCTCCTCAAGATCGCAAGGCCCCCTTCCCAACCGTTGCCG
>CAZTZW010000119.1:0-7507 GCA_964618085.1 uncultured Elusimicrobia bacterium | reverse complement strand
GGCCGAACAGGCGGCGGGTCGCGGCGTAGGTCATGTACAGCCGCTCGCGCGCGCGCGTGATGCCCACGTAGCACAGGCGGCGCTCCTCTTCGAGGTCCTCGGGCGTGGCGTTGCCGCCGCCGATGGGGAACAGGCCTTCCTCGAGGCCGGTGAGGAAGACCACGGGGTACTCCAGGCCCTTGGCCAAGTGCACGGTCATGAGGGTCACCGCGGCCTCGCTCTCGTCGTACTTGTCGAGGTCGGTCTGGAGGGTGATGTCCTCCAGGTACTTCGGCAGGGACGACGTCCCGCTGCGGGACTTCTCGGACTCGTCGTACTCCTTCACGGCGTTGAGGAGCTCTTGGAGGTTGGCCAGGCGCCCGGCGGCCTCGGGGTCGGTGTCCACCTCGGACTCGATCCAGGCCCAGTAGCCGGTGACTTCCATGATGACGGCCATCGCGCCGCCCGCGGGCATGCCGGCGACCGCGTCGCGCAGCTTCTCGAAGGACTTCATCATCTCGTCGATGGCCGAATGCGCCTTAGGGCCGAGACCCTCGATCTGCGCGTGGGCGCCGAAGGCGTCCCAGAAGGTCAGGCCGTGCTGGAGCGCGTAGGCCTCGACGAGCTCGAGGCTCTTGGCGCCCAGCCCGCGGGGCGGGCAGTTGACCACGCGCATGAGCGACACCGAGTCCGCCGGGTTGACGATGACCCGGGCGTAGGCGATGGCGTCCTTGATCTCCTTGCGCTCGTAGAAGCGCATGGCGCCGACGATCTTGTAGGGCATGCGCGCGCGGCGCATGGCCTCCTCGAAGGAGCGCGACTGGGCGTTGGTGCGGTAGAAGACGGCGATCTCGCGCAGGGAGCGGCCCTTCTCGATCTCGTCGGCGATGCGGCGCACGATCCAGTGCGCCTCCTCCGACTCGTTGGGCAGCTCCTGGACGCGGATCTCCTCGCCCGCCTCCTTCTCCGTCCACAGCTTCTTGGGCTTGCGCGTCTTGTTGTGGTGGATGACGAGGGCGGCGGCGTCGAGGATGCGGGCGGTGGAGCGGTAGTTGCGCTCGAGGGTGACCACCTTTGCGTTGGGGAAGTCCCGCTCGAACTCCAGGATATTGCGGATGTTGGCCCCGCGCCAGGAGTAGATGGACTGGTCGTCGTCGCCGACCACGCAGACGTTCTTGTGCTTGGCGGCCAGCGTCTTCGTCAGGATGTACTGGGAGTGGTTGGTGTCCTGGTACTCGTCGACCAGTAGATGGGAAAAAACGGTCTGCCAGTGCTCGCGCACCTCCGGGTGGTCGCGCAGGAGCTGGCAGGTCTTGAGCAGAAGGTCGCCGAAATCGAGCGCGCCCGAGTGGTCCAGGCGCTTCTGATAGGCCTTGTAGATCTTGGCCGCGGTCTGGCGCGACTGGTCCACCGAGGTCATCGCGTGGATGGCGTAGGACTCCGCGTCGAGCAGGTCGTCCTTGGCGCGGGAGATGATGCCGACGTAGAGCCCGGCCTTGCTCTTCTGGTCCTCGAGCCCCAGCTCCTTCATCGAGTCCACGACCAGTTTCTTCTGGTCCGAGGAATCATAGATGGTGAAGTGGCGCGGGAGCTTCAGCAGCTCGTGGTGCTGGCGGATGAGGCGCGCGCCGAAGGAGTGGAAGGTGAACGCCCACACCTTGGAGGCGTTGCCCGGCGAGAGCTCCTCGATGCGCTTGCGCATCTCGGCCGCGGCCTTGTTGGTGAAGGTGACGGCGAGGATCTTCTCCGGCGCCACGCCGGTCTCGATGAGGCGCGCGACGCGGTACGTGATGACGCGGGTCTTGCCCGTGCCCGCGCCGGCCAGCACGAGCAGGGGGCCGTCGAGCTGCTCCGCGCCCGCGCGCTGCTCCGGATTGAGTTTGGCGAGATCGACGGACATGACGCTCTTAGGCGGCGACTCCCGTCTTCGGGCAGTAGAGCTGGCGGCAGTAGTCCTTCACCATGCGGTCGGCCGAGTACTTCGGCGCCACCGAGCGGATGGACTCCTTCATCGCCTTGACCCAGCCGCGCGGCAGGCCGTGCTGGTCCCGGTCGTAATACAAGGGGACGATGGTCTTCTCGAGCGTGCCGTAGATGTCCTCGGCGTCGGCGGCGTCGGCCTCGGGGCCCGCGCCGCGTCCGCCGGCCTGGCCGATGGGCCATCCATTGGCCCCGTTAAAACCCTCTTCCCACCAGCCGTCGAGAACGGAGAAGTTGGGCACGCCGTTCATGCCGGCCTTCTCGCCGGAGGTGCCGCAGGCCTCGAGGGGCGCGAGCGGGTTGTTCAGCCACAGGTCCACGCCCTGCACCAGGTAGCGCGCGACGTGCATGTCGTAGTCCTCGACGAAGGCGATGCGGCCGCCGAACGCCGGGTCCTTGGCGAGGCGGTAGACCTGCTGGATGAGGGCCTTGCCGCCGTCGTCGGCGGGATGCGCCTTGCCGGCGAACACGAGCTGGATGGGCCGCCAGGGGTCGAGCAGGAGGCGCTTGAGGCGCTCCTCGTCGCGCAGGATGAGGGTCGCGCGCTTGTAGCTGGCGAAGCGGCGCGCGAAGCCGATGACCAGGCAGGAATGGTCGATGAGCGCGCCCCCGGCCAGGGCCTGCGCCGGGTCGCCCTTCTCCTTCATCCAGCGCGCGCGCGCGCGGCCGCGCATCGCCTGGAGCAGGGCGCTCTTGTTGCGCTGGTGCTGCAGCCACAGCACCTCGTCGGGGATGGAGGCGACCTTGGACCAGACGGCTTCGTCGTCCTGGTTCACGCGCCAGCCGGCGCCCAGGTAGCGGTCGTAGATCTCGCCCAGGTCCTGCTGGATCCAGGTGGTCATGTGCACGCCGTTGGTGACGTGCCCGATGGGCACCTCGTCGGCGGGCTTGGAGGGCCACAGGCTGCGCCACATCTCGCGGCTGACCTGGCCGTGGCGGCGGCTCACGGCGTTGCGGCGGCCGGCGAGCTTGAGCGACAAGGCGGTCATGTTCCAGCCGGCGTGGCCGGGCACGCGCGCCAGGTCGAGGAAGCTCTCGCGCTCCAGGCCGAGCTGCGGCCAGTAGGACGAGAAGTACTCGCAGATCATCTCCTCGGCGAAGACGTCGTGGCCGGCCTCGACGGGGGTGTGCGTGGTGAACACGGACATGTCGGCCACTTCGGCGCGCGCCGCGTCGAGAGACTTGCCCGACGCGACCTTCTCGCGCGCGAGCTCGAGGAACAAGAAGGACGAGTGGCCCTCGTTGGCGTGGAAGACGGCCGGGTGCACGCCCAGCGCGCGCAGGACGCGCACGCCGCCGATGCCGAGGATGAACTCCTGGCGCAGGCGCATGGTGCGGTCGCCGCCGTAGAGCCGGTTGGTGATCTCCTGGTCCTGAGGGGAGTTGCCCTCGACGTGGGTGTCCATGAGGTAGAGCGGCATGCGGCCGACCTGGACCTTCCACACCGCGACCTTCACCGTGCCGCGGCCCAGCGGGATGTCGAGGATCATGCGCCCGCCCGAGGGCCCGAGCACGGGGCGCACGGGGGAGACGCTCCAATCCACGTGCTCGTACACGTTCTGCTGCCAGCCGTCGGAGGACATCTTCTGGACGACGTAGCCTTCGGGGTACATGAAGCCGACGCCGACGAGGGGCACTCCCAGGTCCGAGGCGGACTTGCAGTGGTCCCCGGCGAGGATGCCGAGGCCGCCCGAGTAGATCTTCAGCGAGTTGTGGACGCCGAACTCCGCCGAGAAGTAGCCGATGCTCTTGCCGGCCATGTCGGGGTTGTTCTTGGCGAACCAGGTGTCCTTCTCCCCCATGTACGCGTCGAAGGCGGAGATGACGGCGTCGTAGCGGCCGCAGAAGCCGGCGTCGGCGGCGAGACGCTCGAGGTCCGCGGGCGCGACGGTGCGCAGCAGCTGGACCGGATTATGGTTCGTGTTCGACCACAGCGTGCGGTCGATCTCTTTGAAAAGGGCGCGGGCCTCGGGATGCCAGCTCCACCAGAGGTTGTAGGCGAGGTCCTTGAGCCGCGCGACGCGCGCGGGAAGGTTCCAGTCGTGATAGGGGTCGTTGGACATGGGGACGACCATTTTACATCTTCTGGACCCCCGCCGTAAGCCCCGTCTCCGTCGAGACCGGAGGGACGCTGGACTTTCCCCCGTCCGGGCCTTATACTTGCCGCGTGTCCCGCCTTCTATTAATAGGACTGTTCCTGCTCTCCACCCCCTCCCGGGCCCAGGACGAGGGCGAGTCGCCGGGCCGCGGGGCGGCCAAATCCCGACGCCTCATCGAGAACCTCCCCGTCGAGGCGCGCGTCGAGCTGCGCCGGATGTACCGGCGCTACGCCGAGGTGGTCTCCGGCCGCCTGGAGCAGGGCTGGCGCGCCGGCCTGCTCGACGAGCGCGTCATCGCCGGGGGCGAGGACGAGGTCAAGCCCGCCCGCCTGACCGAGGAGATGATCCGCGCCCGCCGCCGCGAGATCCGGGAGCTCGAGGCCGCCTTCGACAAGAAGACGCCGGAGAAGGACCGCCCGGACTACGTCCGCGCGCGCCGGCAGATCACCGCGAAGACGCTCGAGCTCTCCGAGCTGCGCGAGCGCGGGGCGCGCGAGAAGGGGCTGTGCCGGGACTGGTCGGACCTCGTCTGGCATGAGCTCACCGCGATGAACCTGGAGCACTGGTCCGCGCGCGACGAGATCCGCCGCGCGCGCCCGTTCCACTCCGCCGCCGTGGCGTGCAGCCCGGCCGAGTCGCCCACGGTGTGCCTGGCCTTCGACCCCTGGCGCGAAGGCCGCGCCGACGTGTACGCCTTCGACGTCTGGGACGAGGGCGGCATGGGCGGCCGCTTCCCGCGCGACTACCTGCTGCACGAGCTCCCGGAGAAGGCGCCGTGAGCGGCGGGCCGTCGCTGGCCTTGCTGGCGCGCCTGGCGGACGCGACGACCTGGGCGGGCAAGGTGCGCGAATACGAGCCCGACCCCTGGGGCTATCTGCGCCGCAAGCTGGAGTCCACCGAGGGCCCGTTCGGGGAGCTGCGCCGCGCCCAGTATGAGGAGGCCCGCGCGGGGCTGCTGCGCGAGCTGGAGGAGCCCTTCCTCAAGCCCGGCGCACTCGTCGACTACAAAGAGGTCTTCGAGCGCCTGCTGAGCGCCGCCGATTTCGCCGACCTCTCCTTCCATCTCGCGCCCGGCGGCGACCCGAAGAGCCGCCGCGACGGCGTCGAGCAGGTCCTCGCCAACGCGCGGCCTCGGACTTTCTTCGACATCGAGAAGCTCCCGGCCGAACGCCGCCCCAAGGAGTGGGAGCGCCTCGTGGCGCAGATGACGGAACGCCTGGGCCTCGACCGGCTGGGCGCCATCCTCGCCCGGGAGCCGCGCACGCCGCGGCGCCTGAACATGGCCGCGCGGCGCATCCGCAAGACGCTGGCCGAGTACCTGGCCGTCACCCGCCACGAGCAGGGCGCGCGCGACGAGCTGTCCCCCTTCGTGCTCACGCGCCTCGAAGGCGTCACCGCCGCCGTCCTGCGCTTCGTCGCCTGACGGCGTTTACCATGTTTTTTCCAGGCCGCAACACGTGAAGGATGGAGTTTCCGGATTCGACGGACATACTATGACCATGAAGACACGGAACCTCTCTCTCATATTGCCGCTCGCGGCGCTGGCGGCCTGCGCCGGACCGCGGCGCGAGGCCCGCGTCGATCCTCTCACCGCGCCAAGGACGGCGCCCGCGCAGCCGATCCTCGTGGAGCCGCTCGGCTGCCCCCTCTACGCCGGCGACGATCGCCCGGACTACGACGCGCGGGCCGTGGCCTGCCTCGTCCGGTGGCTGCAGGGTGCCGAGGACTATCTGGCCGCGGGCGGCGCGCCGACGACCGGCACCAACGCCGAGAGCATCGGGAAGAACCACGCCCTGGCGCGCAAGCTGAACGCCCGCGTCCTGGCATGGCTGGACGGAGGCCGCCCTCCGGTCCGGCGCGACGAGCTGCGCGAACCCCGTGAGCCTCTCACGAGAGCGACCCCCGCCGACGGCCTGGCGTCGCAGCAGCACTACCTCAACGGCGTGGTCTATTACCAGCAGGGCGACTACGAGAAGGCTCACGCCGAATGGTCCCTGGCGGTCAGACTGGACCCGTCCAACTCCGACGCGCTGGCGGGCCTCGCAAAACTCAACACCCGACCGAAAAGACCCTGACGTCCGGCGCCCGTCGACGGGTGGTAGAATAGGGTGATGTCGCTGCGCATCGGCTCCCTCACCCTCCCCTCCCGCATCATCCAGTCGCCGCTCGCGGCGTGCTCGGACCTCCCGTTCCGCCTCATCGCGCGCGAGAAGGGCCTGGGCTACTGCTTCTTGGAGATGGTGTCGGCCCAGTCGCTCATCCGCGACAACGGGAAGACTTTGCGCCTCCTCAAGACCGAGGAAGGCGACCGTCCGCTGGGCGCCCAGCTGCTCGGCTGCGAGCCCGACATCATGGCCGAGGCCGCGCGCGTCGTGGAGGACCGAGGCTTCGACGCGCTCGACCTGAACCTCGGCTGTCCCGTGAAGAAGGTCGTGGGCAACGGGGAGGGTTCCGCTCTGCTCGCCGAGCCGGACAAGGCCGAGCGCGTGTTCAAGGCCGTGAAGGCCGCGGTCAAACGCATCCCCGTGACGGTCAAGATGCGCATCGGCTTCAAGGACGAGTCCGGCGCCGAGGCCGTGGAGCTCGCCAAGCGCGCCGAGGCGCAGGGCTTCGCCGCCGTGACCGTGCACGGGCGCACGCAGGCCCAGCAGTACGCGGGCCGCGCGAACTACGAGGCCATCGCCAAGGTGAAGGCCGCGGTCAAGATCCCGGTCATCGGCAACGGCGACGTGCTCACGCCCGACGACGCCCGCCGCCTCTTCGAGGTCTCCGGCTGCGACGGCATCATGATCGGCCGCGGCGGCCTGGGCAACCCCTGGATCTACCGCAACCTCGACGAGGTGATGTCGGGCTCACGCGACAAGGTCTACGTGCCGTCCATCGCCGAACGCAAGGAGACCTTCCTCAAGCATCTCGAACTCGAGATCGCCCACTCCGGCGAGCGCCTGGCGAACCTCATGCTGCGCCGCATCACCGTCTGGTACACGGCGGGACTGCCCGGCGCCAAGACCCTGCGCGTCGCGGTGTGCGCCGCGCCGAGCACGGACGTCGTGCGCGCGCTGGCCTCCGATTTCTTCGACAAACTTCCGGTTAACGTCCCTCCCCCCCAAGCCCCCCTCCTCCTCGCGGAATAGCGCCCGCCCGCGCTCTCACTGACCGCGCTGACACCCCTTCGATTGCGGCGCCCCCGCGCGGAGCCCACACTATGCCGCATGAGAAGCCCCGCTCCCGCCGGCATGACGTTCGCGGCCGCCGCCGTCTTCACGGCGCTGGCCTACCATCTTTTGGCCTGGCTCGGCCTGCACATGGCGCTGGCCGGCACCAATTCCTCGCTGGTATGGCCCGCGGCGGGGCTCGCGCTGGCGGCGGCGCTGCGGCTCGGCCCCGCGGGGACGACGGGCGTGTTCCTGGGCTCCCTGACGGCCAACTTCCAACTGCTCTCCGCCCGT
>CAZTZW010000118.1:0-7542 GCA_964618085.1 uncultured Elusimicrobia bacterium | reverse complement strand
GAGGCGGCCGACGGCTCCTGGCTCGCGGCCCGGCCGTCCGCGGGCCCGCTCGCTCGCGAGGCCGCGGCGTCCCAGGGCGCCGTCGTCCGCGTCCTGTCCGAACTCGGTCTCTCCGCCCCGGCGGACGCCCCGGCGTCCAAGGCCGCCAAGCCCGCGCGCGGGCTCAGCCACGATTTCCCGCGCATGTTCGACATCGCGCGGCGCGTGCTGGTCCGCCCCGAGGCGCGCAAGTTCCTGCGCGAGGCCTTCAAGGAGGAACTCACACTCACCGAGGAGCAGCAGAAGGAGTACGGCCTGCCCGAGAAGGTCAAGGAGCTCTCCGAGAGCCAGTTCATGCTCCTGCTCCAGCACAACCCGAAGCACTGGGACCTCATCGAGAAGTACCTCGACAGCGCCGAGAAGGAGGACGAGAAGAAGAACCCCAGCGAGGAGAAGCGCGACGAGCACCGCGCGCTCTTCAAGGAGCTGCTGGCCGACGAGCGCATCGTCGAGGTCTTCCGCAAGTTCAACGACCCTCTGACCCCCATGCGCCTGGACACCGACGACGGCAAGCCCGGCTACCGCGACGCCTCCGTCCACGCCAACCACCAGACCATCGCGGACGGCGAGACCAAGCCGGCCGAGGACCTGAAGCAGGTCCTCATCGACTTCATCGCCGGCGCCGAGAAGGAGCTGATGTTCAACGTCTTCGACTTCGACCTCATGGACGTGGCCGACGCGCTCATCGCCGCCGCCAAGAGAGGGGTGAAGATCACCGGCGGCATCGACAACAACGTCATCGAAGAGCGTCCCGGCGTGGCGGCCGTCTTCGACAAGCTCAGCAAGACCAAGGGCATCAGGATGGTGGCGGTGGACCCCGTCGGCCTCAACCATCAGAAGATCATCGTGCGCGACTTCAACGACCCCAAGAAGGCCGCGTCGTTGTTCTCCTCCGGCAACTTCACTCAGTCCTGCCTCGGCCCGGAGGGCGACCTCAAGGACGTCCCGGCCGACAAGCGCCCGAAGGATTCCGTGCCCAACGCGAACCACATCATGGTGGTCGGCGGCCTGCTGCCCGCCCAGGTGGCGGCCAACAGCCTCATCAAGACGCTCGAGTACGGCCTGCGCGGCGACGAGTACCCGCTGGGCGGCGCCTACCGCATCCTCGGCGGCAAGAAGGCGGGGGAGAAGGAGGAGCCCTGGCTCATCATGTCCTTCTCGCCCAAGGCCGGGCTGGGCGACGCCAACCGCGACATGACGCGCCGCCTCATCCTGAGCACGCGCGGGCCGCTGCGCCTGCTCCAGTTCGCCTTCTCCGCCGAGTCGGTGCGCGAGGCCATCGTCGAGCGCGCCAAGCTGGAGAAGGCCGACGGCAACGTCCTCGACCTCAAGAGCGTGGGCGACGCGCCCTTCGCCGTGCGGCCGTGGAGCGTGTTCCTCTCGCTCGCCGGCTACGAGCTCAAGGAGGAAGGGGAGTCCAAGGAGTACGTGGAGGCCGCCGAGAACGCCTTGAAGGCCGTCCTCGGCGCCAAGGCCTACGAGGCCCTGCGCGAGAACATCCGCGTCGCGTCCCGCACCTACCGCGACCACCACTACAAGCCCGACGCCGACACGCCCGCCATGGACTACGGCGCGAAGCTCCATCATAAGGTGCTCATCAGCGGTCTTTTCGCGGTGCTCGGCACTTCCTTCAACTTCAGCGAGGCCGCCAACAGCAACCAGGAGCAGTACATCGTGACCAGCGACGCCGCCTTGGTCGCGGCGATGAACGCGGTGTTCGACGGCTTCTTCGCGCTGACGAACATCTCGCTCGTCGACGAGGTCATGCGCCGCAACGGCTTCCTCAAGGACGGCGGCGAGGACGAGCTGAAGGTCGGCGGTCAGTACAAGCACGTCGACGAAGAGGGCGGCCGCGGGAGGAAGAAGAAGTAACGTGAAGCTCCTCCTCCTGCTCGCCGCCGTCGCCGCAGCCTCGCCCTACGAGTTCCCGCAGCCGCCGTCCGTGCCGCCCGAGAACGCCCCGGCCGGGCAGGCGCGCACCGTGCGCTTCCAGAAGGAGTTCTGGCAGTGCTTCACGCGCGCCCCGGTGAACGACCGCGTCGACCGCCACCTGCCCCGGAAGGTGTGCGTGGCGGCCGTGTCCGCCGCCTTCGTCGTCGCGGCCGACGGCGAGTTCCAGTGGGAGGGCGGCATGCGCCACGCCTCCGCGCCGCACGCCTCGCGCGTCCAGGTGGCCGGCGGCGTCGACGGCCGCCGCATCCCCATCCGCGGCGAGGCCGTGTACGCCCGCCGCGAGGGCAAGAGCTGGCACGCGTGGACCGTCGTCGACCGCTCGCCCGAGGACCCCGCCGGCGACTCCGCCGCCGTCACCTTCGAGTTCCGCCTCGACCGCGCCGGCCGCATCCGCGTCGAGGACGCCCGCGTCTACGGCGAGGTCGCCTGCCTCGCCCCGGTCTGCCAGGGCGCGGTGTCGCTCGTGAACATCGACTACCTGGCCGAGCCGCCCCGCGGTCCTCAATAAAGGGCCTCAGGTCCCGCGCCGTCCGGGTGAAAGTGCTATCGTCGAAGCACGACATTCCACGGAGGTCCGACCACATGGCTTGGAACGGCTGGGAGAAGCGCTCGGCGTACCTGCTGGTGCAGTGCGACTGGAAAGCGGGCGAGAAGGTCTGGAGCCGCGCGAAGAACTGGCGCGACGCCATCGGCGCCTGGATGCTGACGGGGAACTGGAGCGTGATGGTCTGGGTGGACGCGCGCTCCTGGGAAGACCTCTACGCGAAGGCCTGCGAGCTGCGCTCCATCCCCGGCGTCACCGCGACCTCCACGCACTTCGTCTATAAAGGGATGACCAACGGCAAGTGGTGGTGGGAGAACCCCGCCGGCGCCTGGCTGTGGGTGCGCTCCCCGCACCTCAACGGCGAGATGAAGAACCCCTCCAAGTGGAAGTGGGCCGACACCGTCACCTCCATCCCCGGCGACTGGGACTACCTGGTCTGGGCCGGCGGCAAGACCTGGGACGAGGTCTGGAAGAACATCGGCGAGGCCAACTCCGAGGGCTGGGTCACGCAGACCATGGTGCCCCTGCGCTCCTGGTGGAACAAGTCCTGGAAGAAGGACTGGTGGGCCGCCTCCGAGAAGAAGGCCTGGGCGACCTCCGCCTGGTAGGTTCGGGGACAGGCACCTAGCCGACGACGCCTGTCCCTTATCCGACGAAACGCGCGGGGCCCCGGGAGACCGGGGCCCCGCCGCTTTTTGCTGACGATAGTGCCGCTGCGCCGGTGCAGCGATTACCGACGGAGGCGCGAGACGGTCGACACCGCGCCCAGCGTGAGCGCGCCGGCGACGACGCCGGCCAGGCCGTCGGCGAGGGCCGTGACGACGGGGGACAGGGCGCCGGCGGCCTCGGCGAGGTGGTGGACCGCGCCATGGAAGCCGGGGACGCCGTGGGTCAGGATGCCGCCGCCGACCAGGAACATGGCGGCGGTGCCGAGCACGGACAGGCACTTCATCAGCAGCGGCGCGGCGAACAAGATGAGGCGGCCGGCGGACGCGGTCGCGGGCTTCTTGGCCATGTGGAAGCCGGCGTCGTCGAGCTTGACGATGGCGGCGACGAAGCCGTAGACGAACACGGTCATCAGGAGCGCGATGCTCGTCAGCGCGCCGGCGCGCACGAGCAAGGACGACTCGGCCGCGGCGCCCAGGGTGATGGCGATGATCTCGGCGGACAGGATGAAGTCGGTGCGCACGGCGCCCGCGATCTTGTCCTTCTCGAAGGCGACGAGGTCGACCTCATGGTCGGCGACGGCCTTCACCAGGGCCGCGTGCTCCTTCTTGTCCTTGTCGGAGGAGTGCAGCAGCTTGTGGGCCAGCTTCTCGAAGCCTTCGTAGCACAGGTACAGGCCGCCGACCATCAGGAGCGGCGTCACGGCCCACGGGGCGGCGACGCTGAGGGCCAGAGCGGAGGGGACGAGGATGGCCTTGTTCTTGAACGAGCCCTTGGCCACGGCCCAGACCACGGGCAGCTCGCGGTCGGGCTCCACGCCCGCGACCTGCTGGGCGTTGAGCGCCAGGTCGTCGCCGAGCACTCCGGACGTCTTCTTGGCGGCGACCTTCGACAGCACGGCCACGTCATCGAGGACGGTGGTGATGTCGTCGAGCAGGGCGAGCAGGCTGGAGGCCATGGCGGCGGTCAGTCTATCAAAACGCCTTCAGTTCGTAGAGCAGCACGCCGCCCGCCTCGTGCCGGAGCGCGGCGCGCGCGCGCAGCATGCGCCCCATCAGCCCGTCGGCGCTGCGCATGGAGGGCAAAGCCGGGCTGAAGGGGAGCTGGCGCGTGTTGACGAGGACATGGGTCAGTCCCAGGCCGAGCAGATGCCTCCAGAGCGCGTCCTCGTCGGCGAGCGACTCATAGGGGACGAAGAGCTCGTTCTGCGGGTCGCCGATGAGGAAGGGACGCTCGAGATGGTAGCCGCGCACCTCGCGGTAGAGCAGGATCTTGGCGCCGGGAGGGAGCGTCTTGTTGGCGTGGTCGAGAGCCGCCCAGCAGTCCACGCGCCGGGCGAGGTAGGCTTCGCGCGAGGGGCGGCCGTCGGAGGGACGCACGGCCAAGGCGGCGAAGGCCTCGTTGTTGGCGCCCAGCCACAGGACGGGAAGGAATCCCGGCAATAGGAGCGCGGCGCGCGCGCCGCCTGAGGCGGCCCAGGACGCGCATAGCAGGCACAGCCACGGCAGCAGCGGGATCATGTAGCGCCACAGCGGCTGGACGGCGAGCCACAGCGCCGCGTAGAGACCGGCGTAGGCGGCCGTCCGCCGGACGAAGGCGTCGCCGCGCAGGCGCGGCCAGGAAGCGGCGGCGAGCAGCGCCAGCGGCACGAGCATCGGCCAGGCGCCGTTGAGGGCCTCGGCCGGGCCCGCGACGACCGTGAGCCTCGCGCGCTCCGAGAGCCAGAGGGCGCGAGGGTCGGCGGTGAAGAGGCCGGCCATGTACGGCCATACCGGGTTGCCTTTGTAGTAGGCGGAGCGCAGCAGCCAAGGTCCCGCCGCGGCGGCCGCGCCGGCCAGCCACCAGGCGAGGGCTTTCCAGTCGCGCTGGGCGAGCAGCAGCGGGAAGAGGGCCGCGGCGAGGAGGAAGCCGGAGATCTTCGTGGCGACCGCGAGGCCGGCCATGACGCCGGAGAGCGCGTACCAGCCGTGCCCGCCTTCCCGCGCGCGCCAGGCGGCCCAGAAGGAGGCCATGGCGAAGAGACCGACCAAGAAGTCGGAGCCCGGCGTGCCCGACGCGTCCGTGACGGCGGGCGAGACCAGGAACAAGGCGACGGCCGCCAGAGCGGGACGCGCGCCCATGGAGCGGCGCGCCGCGGCCCACAGCAGCAGAGCCATCAGGCCTTGAGGGATGAGCATGAACGCGGCGGCCGACTTCTCGTCGCCCAGGGCCAGCGCCGGCACGAAGAACAACCCGCCCGCCAGCGCGTCCATGCCGCGCAGCAGCCAGGTCACCGGCGTGAAGCCCCCGTCGCGCGCGTAGATGCGGGGCATCTCCATGTGGATGGCCAGCGAATCCCAGTCGCCGACCGGGGCGTTGGCCGAGAGCACGGCTTTGAGGGCCGCGAGCGCGATGAAGGCGGCGAGGACGGCCGCGACCCGGTCGTCGAAGCGGGGAAGAGAGAGGCGCGGCAGCGCTTCGTAGGCCGGATAGGCGCCCAGGAGGAGCAGGGCGATGAACACGGGCGGCGTCCACAGCCCCAGCAGGCCGAGGAGGAACAGGAGGTGGTGGAGCAGGCCCAGGCCGGCGGCGGCTTCCAAGACGAAGGCCTCGCAGGCGTCGGTGAAGTCCGGGCGCAGACGGCTCAACGCGGCGCGGCCCGCGGCTCGGGCCATGAGCAGGACGCTCGCGGCGACGGCGGTCCGCAGGAGGATGGCGCCCAACGCGGGGAGCGCGTCCGCGCCGAGGTGGGGCAGGACGCCGCGGTGGTTCCAGGCGGCGAGCGCGGCGAAGACGGCCCAGAAGAGCCGGCGCGGGTTCACGGCCCGATTCTACGCGTTTTGGGAGCGGCCCGCGGGCGAAGTGCTATCATCGCCGCATGAACTCCCGCCCCTCCGTGCCCATGCCCATCAACGAACCCATCCTCGGCTACGCGCCCAACAGCCCCGAGCGCGCCTCCTTCTTCCGCCGCCTGGAGCAGATGAAGGCCAAGACCGCGGAGATCCCGCTCATCATCGGTGGGGAAGAGGTCCGCACCGGCAAGAAGGTCGAGGTGCGCTCCCCTTACGACCACGGCCAGCTGCTGGCCCGCGCCCACGAGGGCGGAGCCGCCGAGGCGGCCAAGGCCGTCAAGGCCGCGCTGAAGGCCCGCAAGGAGTGGGCGGCCATGCCGTTCCACGCCCGCGCCGCGGTGTTCCTCAAGGCCGCCGACCTGCTCGCCGGCGACTGGCGCTGGACCATCAACGCCGCGACCATGCTCAACCAGTCGAAGAACCTCCACCAGGCCGAGATCGACGCCGCCTGCGAGCTCATCGACTTCCTGCGCTTCAACGTCCACTTCGCCGAGCGCATCTACGCCGACCAGCCCGAGAACGCCCGCGGCATGTGGAACCGCCTCGAGCACCGCCCGCTCGAGGGCTTCGTCTACGGCGTGACCCCCTTCAACTTCACCGCCATCGCGGGCAACATCCCGGCCGCGCCCGCGCTGATGGGCAACACCGTCGTGTGGAAGCCCTCCAGCCTGGCGCTGTACTCGGGCTGGCAGCTCATGCGCCTCTTCGAGGCGGCGGGCCTGCCCCCGGGCGTCATCAACTTCGTGCCCGCCGACCCCACGGTCGTCACCGACGTCGCCCTGTCGTCGCCGGACTTCGCGGGCCTGCACTTCACCGGGTCGACCTCGGTGTTCCGCCACCTGTGGGCGCAGTCGGGCGCGCGCGTGGCTTCCTACAAGAACTACCCGCGCCTCGTCGGCGAGACCGGCGGAAAGGACTTCGTGCTCGTGCACTCCTCGGCCGACCCCGACGTCATCGCGACCGCGCTGGTGCGCGGCGCCTTCGAGTACCAGGGCCAGAAGTGCTCCGCGGCTTCCCGCGCCTACATCCCCTCCGACCTGTGGCCGCGCGTGAAGAAGTCCATGAAGGACATGCTCGCCGCCGTCGAGGTCGGGACGCCCGAGGATCCCGGCAACTTCGTCAACGCCGTCATCGGCCGCCAGTCCTTCGACAAGATCAAGGGCTACATCGCCCGCGCCAAGAAGAACAAGAGCAATAAGCTCGTGTCCGGCGGGACGTGCGACGACAGCAAGGGCTTCTTCGTGACGCCCACGGTGTTCGAGACCTCCGACCCCAAGAGCGAGACCATGTGCGAGGAGATCTTCGGCCCGGTGCTCACCGTCCACGTCTACAACGAGAAGAAGTGGAAGGAGACCCTCAAGCTCGTGGACGAGAGCACCCCTTACGCGCTCACCGGCTCCGTCTTCGCGCGCGACCGGCGCGTGCTGGTGGAGGCCGAGAAGGCCCTGGAGTACGCCGCGGGCAACTTCTACCTCAACGACAAGCCCACCGGCGCCGTGGTCGGCCAGC
>CAZTZW010000117.1:0-7608 GCA_964618085.1 uncultured Elusimicrobia bacterium | reverse complement strand
TGGACGGCGGTGGCCGGCGGGTGTCACCCGAACCGGCGCACCGAGGCGACGGTCTCGTCCACCACGTCGTCGGCGACGGAGCCGATGATGGGAGCGGGCGAGGCCAGGCGCGTCTCCGAAACGGGCCGAGACGACGCCACGGGCAAGGAGGCGGGCAGGGGCGAGAGAGCGGTCTGCGGCGCGGCGCGGCGGCCGGAGAGCTGGGTGAGGAGCAGTCCGGCTCCGCCCACGACGGCGACGAATCCCATGAAGCCGGCGCCCGCCATCTTGAAATCGCTCTTGGTCTGCTCGCTCATACAGGCTCCCTGCGTCCCACTCAGTGTAGACCCGCGAGCGACGCCGCGCCAGTGGGGAATCCCATTTTTAACGGCTCTTTTACGGTGCTTACCGCTTTTTTACGCGGCGGGAGCCGCGGCGGCGCATTCCTTGGCCATCTCAGCCAAGGCGGCGTCTTCCGGGAAGCGCGCCAGGGCGGCGGCGACCCGGACGGCGGCTTCCTCGCGGCGGCCCAGGGCCAGCAAGGCGCGCGCGCCGCTGACGTGGAAGCCGCGCTCCTCAGGGTAGCGGGACGCGCCTTCGCGGCAGAGCTGAGCGCACTCGTCCATGCGGCCCGTGCGCCCGTACACCGACGCCAGCGCCAGCCAGGCGAACGCCTGCCGGCCGCGCTGCTCCAGCCACTCGCACAAGGCCTCGGTCTCGCCGTACATCTCGAAGGAGATGAGAGAGGCGATGACCGACTCCATGTGCCCCTCGGCGCCGAGCCGCTTGAGGCGCGCCAGGATCTGCAGGAAGTGGCGGCACGGCGTCCACGCATGCCGGCCTTCGGCGAGCGGGAGCCGCACGAGCCGGCGCATGTCCTCGGACGCGAAGCGGCCGGCCTCGGGCATCAACAACAGGACGGGCTTCTCCTCGCCCGCCCACGGCGCCAGACGCCCGAAGGAGAGCTTAACGCCCGCGGGGATGACCAGGCGCTCCAACGGCAGCTCGTAGCGCACGGCGGGCTCGGCCGGCGCGCGGCCCTCGGCGAGCGCGCGCACCTCCGACCACGGCACCGCGACGGACGTCGCGGCGTCGAGGAAGAGCCGGACGCCCGCGAAGCGCCGCACGCCCTTGAGCAAGGAGAACACCTGTCCGGGCATGTGGCCCATCCAGAGGAACTCCTTGCCGCGCGGTGCGCGCAGGCCGCGCGCGCCCACGAACTCGCGCACACGGTCGCGCGCGGGGAACAGCGGCACCCAGATGCCGCCCAACTCGGGGTCCTTGTCGGCCCACACGGGGAAGGACGAGTCGCCCTTGGTGACGCGCCGCACCTCGCCGTCGGCCAGCGGGCTGTCCACCGTGAGCAGGTAGGTCTCCGAGCGCAGGAGCTCCTTATACAAGGCGCCGCGCGAGCCCAAAGGGCTCGTCGCCGCGCGACGGATGAGGTGCTCCAAGTTCTCGACCATCGCTCCCAGCTTACCCCCGACCCCGCTCCGCGTCAAGGCCCACAGGGCGAGTGAAAAGGAACGAAAAGGGGACTGTCCCCTTAAGCTGTGGGACACTCCTTATCGAACAAAGACTGTCCCCTGGCTTAAGGGGACAGTCCCCGAGCCGGGCCTTGACGCTGCCTCTATACGGGGCCTACACTCGGGGGATGGAGCGCCGCGCTATCGCCCTCCTCGTCCTGGCCTGCGTCCTGGCACCCGGAGCCCGGGCCGACGAGCTGCCGCCTCCCGCCCCCGACGACGGACGGCCTCCCATCATGACCTCGGCGCTGATGACCGCGGGCTGGGCCACCAACGGGGACGGCAAGCTCATACCGCCCTGGACGACCACGGTCACACCGGCCGAGGACACCCCGAAAAGGGAAGCGCCGGCCAACGAGCTGAAGAACGTGCCGCCGCCTCGCGGGACCATCGAGCGCGGCCCCGGCGCGGTCACGCCGCCGGCCGAGCCTCGCCGCCCCCCCCGCGCGACCACGCCGTCCCGAGACGAAGCGCCCGCGGACGACCCGCCCTCCAGCGGCCTCGGCGGCGATACGCTCTCGGGCGCGGGCAGCGGGTCCGGCTCCGGGTCGGGGTCCGGCTCCGGCGCGGGCTCCTCGAAATCGTCCAAGGCGTCGGCGAGCAGCCGCGCGACCGGCCTGATGGGCAAGATGGCGGGAGCGCTCAAGAGCCTCGGCGCGGACGCCGACGCCGCGGCCCCCGCGCTCAAGGACGCCGCGGGAGTATCCAAGACCGCGGCCGCCGACATCGCGTCTCGCGGCGCTCTCGGCGTGCCGCAGACCGCCGGAACGGCTCCGGGCGGCGCGAGCGCCCCAAGCTCCGGCGGCGCCAAGACGGACGCCGGGAACGTGTCGCCCGCCCAGCGCGGCTTCACCGGCATCCCCGGCGCTCCCGCGGGCGACGCCCCGCTCGCCCTGGTCAAGCGTCCGGACTTCCACAGCATCGTTCCGCCGAGCGGCTTCGCCGCTCTCAAGGAAGCCTTCAACACGCCGGGAGGATCCGCCCGCGCCCAGTTCAAGGACATCGACATGACCGCGGGCGGGCGCGACTTCAAATGGAGCCGCTCGTGCGCGAAGGTCTCCGGCGACTGCAACCCGCTGGCCTCGGCCAAGGACGAGGGCGGCTACGGCAAGAACGAGGAGGTCTCCCCGGAGACGTTGGCCGCGGTGCTGGCCGCCATCGACAAGGAGATGGCTCTCGATAGCGGTCAGCCCGCCCCGCAGCGCGGCATGCGCCGCCTGGACCGCGGCGCCGATGAGCTCGCGGCCGCCATCGACCAGCCCGCCGCCGAGCGCGCCGAGTCCCCGGTCCATGACGTACCGCAGGAAGCGTCCGTCATCGCACGGCCTCACGGTCTCCAGACGCCCGCGCGGGAGAAGGGCTTGTGGACCTACCCGCTCCCGCTGCCTCGCTTCGGCGGCGCGTCCGCGGGGCCGCTCTGGCGGCCCGTGCTGTGGGGCGCGTCCGCGGGCGCAGGCCTGGGCCTGCTCCTGTTCGCGTGGCGGCGACGCCGCAAGCACGACGCGGGCTGATTCTCCTCGCGGCGGCGTTTTCGCTATGATGGGGTCATGCTCGTCACCCCCGGCGTCCGCAAGGTCACCCAGATCGGCCACCCCGTCCTGCGCAAGGTCACGCGCCGCCTCACGCCCGCCGAGATAAAGACGGCGGAGATGCGGCTGTTCGTGGAGACGATGGCGCGCACCATGGACGAGTACGACGGCGTCGGCATCGCGGGCAATCAGTGCGGCGAAGACCTCGCCGTGTTCGTGATGGGCCTGCCCAAAGGGACCAAACGCCATCCCGACGGCATCGAGCTGACCGTCGTGTTCAACCCGGAGGTCCGCATCATCGGGACCGCGACGGAGGACGACTGGGAAGGGTGCCTCTCCTTGCCCGACCTGCGCGGCCAGGTGCGGCGAGCCTCCAAGCTCGAGCTCTCGGGCCTCGGCCTCGATGGGAAGCCCTTCAAGAAGCTCTACGAGGGTTTTCCCGCCCGCGTCGTACAGCACGAGACCGACCATCTCAACGGCCTGGTCTACATGGACCGGATGGACGGGCTCAAGACGCTCTCCTACATGAGCGAGCTCGGCCGGCACGGCTGACGCCGTGACGCTCGCGCTCGAGGTCAAAGGCCTCACCAAGGACTACCTCTCCCCCATCAAGGAGCCGGGCCTGTGGGGCGGCGTCAAAGGCCTGTTCACGCGCGAGTACAAGAGCACGCGCGCCGTCGACGCCATCGACGTCTGCCTCGAGAAAGGCGAGCTCGTCGGATTTTTAGGAGCCAACGGGGCCGGCAAGACGACGACGCTCAAGATGCTCTCCGGTCTCCTCACGCCGACCTCCGGCGAGGCCAAGGTGCTGGGCCACGTGCCCTGGAAGCGCGAGACCGCCTTCCTCAAACGCATCTCGCTCGTGATGGGGCAGCGCTCCCAGCTGTGGTGGGAGATCCCGGCCCTCGAGACGTTCCGCCTCAACCAGGCCGTGTACGGCGTCCCCGAGCCCGAGTTCCGCCGCCACCTCGACGAGCTCGTCGACCTGCTCGAGTTGGGGCCGCACCTGTCGGTGCCGGTCAAGAAGCTCTCCCTGGGCGAACGCATGCGCGCCGAGCTCTGCGCCGCCCTGCTCCACCAGCCCGCCCTCCTGCTGCTCGACGAGCCCACCATCGGCCTCGACGTGGTGATGCAGAAGAAGGTGCGGGAGTTCGTGAAGGCGTACAACAAGAAGCACGAGGCGACCATCCTGCTCACCAGCCACAACATGGGCGACGTCGTCGAGCTGTGCAAGCGCGTCGTGGTCATCGACCACGGCCGCCTGCTCTACGACGGCTCGCTCGCCCAGCTCGTCTCGCGCTACGCCGGGCACAAGGTCCTGCGCGCGACGTTCTCCTCGAAGGTGTCCGCCGACGACCTCAAGTCCATCGGGACCGTCGTCTCGGTCGAGGACGGCGCCGCCGTCATCGAGGTCCCACGCGCCTCGGTCGCCTCGGCCGCCGCCGCCCTGCTGCGCTCCTACCCCGTGTCCGACCTCGACGTGAGCGAGGCGTCCATCGACGACGTGGTACGCCGCTTGTTCTCGGGCGCATGAAGGCCTACGCCCGCGCCTACTCCATCGCGCTCCAGGAGACGCTCCAACGCCGCTGGTCCTTCCTGATGGAGCGCCTGGGCGCCTTCGCGGTGGTGGTGAGCCTGTTCTCGTTCTGGAGCGCCCTGCTCGGCGACCAGAACGAGTTCCTAGGCTACACCCGGGCCGAGATGCTCACCTACTCGCTGACGCTCAACTTCCTGATGTCCTTCGTCTTCACCGGCCGGGGCTGGATGCTGGTGGGCGAGATATCGTCGGGCAAGGTCTCCTCCTACCTGGTGCGGCCCATCAGCTACCAAGGGTATACCTTGGCCCTCGACCTCGCGCAGAAATCGGTGCACGCCGTCTCCGCCCTCATCGAGATATCTCTGCTCACGCTCATCGTCGGCGGGCTGTTCCTGCCCCGCGACCCCGCCGCCTGGGCGCTGTTCGCGCTCTCCGCCGTCATCGCGTCCCTGCTCTTCTTCTTCCTCGAGTTCTGCGTGAGCACCCTGGCTTTCTGGACCTCGGAATCGGGCGGTCCCCTGTTCTGCTTCGAGCTGTTCGTCCAGTTCGCCGCCGGCGCCTTCTTCCCCCTCGACGTCCTGCCCGAGGGCCCGCGCCGCCTGCTCGAGTCCACGCCGCTCCCCTATATGGCCTATTACCCCGCCCGCATCCTCCTGGGCAAGGTCCCCGCGGACGAGGCGCTGCGGCTGGTGGGCATGGAGCTCCTCTGGCTGGGCGCCGCCATCCTGCTCGCGGGCTGGGCGTGGCGGCGCGGCGTGCGCTCGTACGCGGCGGAGGGAGGCTAGACGCTATGCGGCTTTCCGCTACGGCGTCTGTGCCGGGCCCGAAGGGACCCGGCGTGATGGACACCCTGCGCAAATACGGGCGCATCTGGGTCATCACGGCCTCCATGGCCATGCAGGCCCAGCTCACCTACCGGCTGGGGTCGCTGGGCTTCCTCATCGGCAAGACCTTCCGGCTGGTCTTCTTCTTCGCCTTCGTCGCCGCCGTGTTCCGGCACGTGAAGTCGGTGGCGGGCTACACCCTGGAGGAGACGGCGCTGTTCTTCCTGACCTACAACATCGTCGACATGAGCGCGATGATCCTCTTCCGCGGCGTGTACGGGGCGCGGCGCACGGTGGCCGAGGGCGACTTCGACTTCTACCTGGTCCAGCCGTGCTCTCCCCTGTTCCGCATGGTCTTCTCGACCGTGGATTTCCTCGACCTGCTGACCATCGTCCCCATCTTCGTCCTGACCGGCATCGTCTTCTCGCACCTGCCGGCCGCGTCGTGGACCGCCTACGCGGCCTACTTCCTGCTCGTGGGCAACGCCGTCGCGCTCATGCTCGCCGTGCACGTGGCCGTCGCGGCGCTGGCCGTGCGCACCCACGAGATGGACAACGCCATCTGGGTGTTCCGCAACGTGATGTTCATGGGCCGCTTCCCGGCCGACGTGTACGCGCGGCCCGTGCGCCTCGCGCTGACCTTCGTCCTGCCGGTCGCGGTGATGACCTCGTTCCCCGCCCAGGCCTACCTGGGGCGCCTGTCCCCCGCCTGGGGGGCCTTCGCCCTCATCCTGGCCGCCGTCGCCGTGACGCTCAGCGTCCGATTCTGGAGCGACTGCGTGTCGCGCTATACCTCGTCCTCGAGCTGACGCTCAGGACTTGGGCTCGGCCTTGGCCATGGCGGCGAGCGTCATCACGCTCACCTTCTTGCTGTCCCGCTCCGCCTGCCCCACGTAGGACGGATGCGGGTCCGAGAGCTCAAGGAAGAATCCATAGGGTTTGTATCGACACCCCCCGGTCCACGCCGAATCAGGATAGCCCTCCCCCTCCGGACGCGCCATGTAATCCATGTGAAACAAAGGTAACCTACACTGGAACGAGATGGCCGACCTCTTCAAACGCGCCCACGCCCGCTTCCCTTGCGACCTGCCGGTCTCCGTCTTCACGGGGCCCACGGGCGGCATCAAGCTCGGCATGGCCAAGCTCAGCGACCTCAGCCTGTCGGGCTGCTACCTGCTCTTCGCGGGCGACCTCAAGGTCGGCGGCGCCTACCGGCTGCGCTGCGAGTGGGCCGGCGAGTACCTCGACATGCCCGGCCGCGTGGTGCGCGAGGGTCCCCGCGTCGCCAAGGACCCCAAGGCGCGCGGCTACGGCATCGTCCTGACCCTCTCCCGCGACCAAGAGAAGGCGCTCCTGAAGCTCATCGACCACGTGCGCCGCGCCCCGGAAAAGCCGGGCGAAGACCGCTTCCTCCGCAGCTACTGGGGCTAGTCCCGGTCTTGCCGGCGAGCGGTCAGCGCTCGAGGCGCTCGAGACGGGCGACGCGGGACGCGAGCGGAGGATGCGCTCGCCACAGCCGGGCGACCTGGTCCCAAGCCGCCTCGGCCTTGCCGGCCCAAGCCTGCCACCGCGTCGTGGGCGCCATCGCCGCGCGGTCCGCGGCGTCGCGACGAGCCATCGCCCCGAAGGCCTCGATGAGCGGGCGAGACGTCCGCTGGGTCGAGGCGGCGTACTGGTCGGCGTGGTACTCGGCGCGCTTCTTGCCCCGGCCCACGAGGTAGAGCGAGGCGCCGGCCAGCGGGAGCGCGAGGGCCGAGAGCCCGTCCGAATGCATGCCGGCCATGAGGGCGACCATCGGGGGGACCGCGGCGACCATCATGTCGATGCCCGCCCAGACCGAATCGCGGTGGCGCACGTGGGCGATCTCGTGGCGCAGGACGGCCTCCTGCTGCTCGCGCGGAAGGTCGAGGATGCCGCCGTACACGCGCACCTCCTCGGGGCCGGCCTGGGCGTTGAGCACGTCGTTGGGGACGGTCGAAAGGTTCTTGGGCGCGGGCAGGCCCGCCTCGGCGGCTAAAGAGTCGACCCGCGTCCGCAGGTCCTCCTTCTCCGCGTCCGTGATAGGACGGTCCGCAGGGGCCGGCCCGCGGCCTCCCCCCTCGTCCTGCATGACGGAGGCGAAGAAGGCGACCATGAACCCGGTCGCCAGCCCCATGACGATGGAGACGACGAGCGGACCGATGCGGTCGAACGGCGCGTGCGCCCAGGCCGCC
>CAZTZW010000116.1:0-7612 GCA_964618085.1 uncultured Elusimicrobia bacterium | reverse complement strand
TTCACGTCGTGGGCGACCGTGGCGAAGAACTTGGTCTGGAAGCCGTTGACCTGGGCGAGCTTGCGCGCGGAGTCCTCGGCCTCCTTGCGCAGGCGCTCGTTCTCGCGCAGGAGGAACAGGCGCTCCAAGGCGCGCTGGATGGAGAGCACGAGGCGCGAGAGGTCGATGGGCTTGAGCACGGCGTCGTCGAGACCCATCTCGACGGCCCGGCTCACGCCCTTGAGCGCGTCCTGGACCGGGAACTGGTCCACCATGAGGATGAGGCGCAGGTCCTTGTCCTTCTCGCGCATCTTGAGGGCGAGCTTGGCGCCGGCCATCTTGGTGGTCTCGAGCGCGGAGCCGCCGATGGCCGCGAGGTGGAAGGCCTTCTTCTCGTTGAGCTTGATGGCCTCCTCGCCGTCGGTGGTGGTCGCGACCTCGTAGCCGAGGTTCAGCAGGGCCTCGGAGAGGCGGGAGAGCGTCGGCATGTCGTTGTCGACGAGGAGCAGGCGTTCCTTCTCGCGCGGCGCGGAGCGCGCGGCGTCGAGACCGTCGGTGAGGACCTCGGCCAGGCGCGCGGCCGCGTCGCGAGGCAGGACGGCGGGCACGCCCGCCTTCACGGCGGCCACCGCCGCGCGCACCGGGTCCACCGTGGTGACGATGTAGCACACCGCGCCGGGGACCGCCTGGCGCAGCTTCACGTCGGTCTGCGCGGCCTCCGACCAGGTGCCGGAGAACTTGGCCACCGCGACGTGCCCGAGGACCGTGGGCAGGTCCTCCTCAGGAGCCCCGCTGATGCGCTCCCAGATGTTCAAGGTCCGGGGCGGCTTGGACTTCGTGCGGAACTCGTCCTCTTTCTTGATCTGGTCGAGGAGCATCTCGGAGATGCCCATCGTGGTCTCGATGGGGAAGAACTGCACGCCGGCCTGGCGCATCGCGTTCTGCACGCCCTGGGTGATGAAGAGCGTGGGGTCGACCATGAAGACGATGGGCGCGCCGGCGGCGCGCACCTGGTCGAGGAAGCCCGGCGGCAGCGGCCACGGCACGCGCCGCAGCGGCGCCTGCTGCGCGGGGGAGAGGATGGCCGGCGCCTCGATGGCGAACAGCGCGAAGCCCCCGCGCTCCTTATGGATCTTGGCGAGGTTCTGCAGGTCCGCGGACGGCACGCGGGCCGCGTCCACGGCGACGGCGGCGAAGGACTCCCCGGAGACCTGCAGGGCGGCGGCGCGCGCGTCGGGCGTCGAAGCCAGCTCGAACTCCCGCGCGATGAGCGTCGGGGTCAGGTCGTTGATGAGGGCCTGGTCCGCGCCGACGACGAGGACGCGCCCGCGCGGGGTCAATTGGTCTCCGAACCCTGATGATACGAGCATTCGCCGCACTTGCACAGCTTGCGCAGCAGCTCGAAGGTGAAGATGCCCGTGCCGTGGCCGTCGCCGAAGGCGAAGGTCAGGGCGTAGTTGCCGACGACGTCCGCGCGCTTGGCGCCGAGCGTATCCGGGATGGCCGCGGGGTCGATGAGGGGCTCGCCGGTCCACTCGTCCTTGCAGGCGGCGCAAGGGCAGCTCCGGCGCAGGAAGGAGAACTCGAGGACGGTCTCGTGGTCGTCTTCCCAGACGATGCGGAGCTTGGCGTCTTCGACCTTCTCGATGGACTTGGGGTTGAAATTCAGCATGCGCGAGGGAGGAGCCCGACGGTTTTATTATATCATCCGTATGCGTCCGCCGCCATCCGGCATCTAATAAAGGAAAGACCATGACCCGCGCCCTCCTCCTCCTCGCCCTCTTCGCCCCCCTCGCCCGCGCCGCCGCTCCCGCCGACCCGGAGCTGGTGCGCGTCAACGGCGTGCCCATCCGCCGTTCCGAGGTCGTCGAGCGCCTGCTCGAGCGCCACGGCGCCCAGGCCGTCGACGAGATGGTCGACGAGCTGCTCCTGCGCCAGGCCGCGGCCGCCCAGAAGATGACCGCCCCCGAGGCCGAGATCGACCGGCGCCTGGCGCGCCTGAAGTCCCAGTTCGGCAGCCCCGAGCTGTTCATGAGCCAGCTCGAGCAGGCCGGCACCTCGCTGTCGCGCCTGAAGGAGGATATCGCCGAGGAGATCGTCCGCGAGCGCCTCGTCGCCAAGGCCAAGAACCTCTCCGTCACCGACGCCGAGCTCAAGACCGCCTTCGAGGAGAACAAGGACAAGCTCGGCGCGCCCCCCGCCGTCCACCTGCGCCACATCCTGGTCAAGACCGAGGCCGAGGCCAAGGAGCTCGTGGACCGCATCAAGGCCGGAGCGGATTTCGTCGCCCTGGCGCGCGAGAAGTCCCTGGCCGCGAGCGGGAAGGCCGCGGGCGGCGACTACGGCTTCGTCTCGCGCGGCATGCTCCCGCCCGAGATCGACGCCATCGCCTTCGGCCTGAAGACCGACGAGCTGAAGATCGTGCCCGGTCCCCGCGGCCAGCACATCCTCCAGGCTCTCGCCCACCGCCCCGCCAAGCCCGCCGTCTTCGACGACGTGAAGACCGACCTGCGCGAGCTGCTCCTCGCGGAGAAGCTCAAGAAGGCCGCTCCCGAGTACCTCATGGAGCTGCGCCGCAAGGCCGACCTCGCCGCCCCCGGCGCCCCGGCCAAGAAGTCCTGACCGCCGCCTAGGCCATTTGACGGCGCCGCGCTGGGCCCTTAGGCCCGAGTGCGGGAGGAAGGAGCGGGGTACACTAGCCTCGATGCGCTCGGCCGCAAGGCTCCTGTCGGCGCTCGTCCTCCTCGCACCAGGCCCGTCCTGGGCCGCGGTCGTATCCACCGTCAAGCCGGTCCCCGCCGTCTCCGTCGGCGCCGTCCCCCAGCCCGCCGTCGGGCTCATCCGCCCGGCGTCCCTGAGCCTGACCTCCCCCGTCGCCGGCCTGACGCCCGCGCCGCTGACCGCGCCCGCGAACGCGCCCGCCGCTCCGAACGTCGCGGCCGCCCCGCCCGCGCTCCTGCCCGCCTCCGCCCTCCCCGCGGCCCTTCCCTCCGCCGTCGCCGCGCCCGCCGCCGCGCTGACGGCGCCCAACGACGCGCCCTCCGGCGCCGCGCCCAAGACCGCTCTCGAGCACCTCGCCGCGCCGGAGACCATCAAGGCCCCCGAGGCCGGCGACTCCGCCGGCTCCCGCGACTACGCCGCGCGCGTCTTCGACATCAAGCTCGGCCGCGAGGACGCGCCGTCCCTCGGCCTGTCCGGCGCGCTGATGCGCGCCGCCTCGCTGTTCACGCCCCCCCGCGCCGCCGTCGCCCCGCTCCTCCCCGCCTCGGCGCCCGCCGCCGAGACGGAGGAGTCCGAGGGCGCCGGCACCTTGGCCGGCCTCAAGCGCGAGGCGCCCCGCCCTCCGCTCGACGACGGCGGCGGCGCCGGCTACCAGACCAACGACGTCGCCTTCAACGGCCAGACCTTCCCCTCCGTGGCCTTCCGCCCCAACGTCGCGGTGGACGCCCTCATCGTCAAGGCCATCGACGCGGCCAAGGACAGCCTCCACATCGCCCTGTACGAGTTCAACTCGCGCTCCATCCTCAAGGCCCTCCAGGCCGCCAAGAAGCGCGGCGTCGACGTGAAGGTCGTCCTCGACTACCGCGCGGTGTTCCCGCACAACGAGCCCGGCGCCGAGTACAAGCGCCGCCGCTCCGAGCAGATCTGGGCGCTGGTGCGCGACGGCTTCGACATCCGGGTCTCGCGCACCGCGACCGAGTACGGCATCAACCACAACAAGTTCCTCGTCGCCGACGGCAAGCTGGCGGAGTTCGGCTCCTACAACTGGTCGTACACGTCGGAGATGAACCACTACGAGAACGTGCTGTTCTCCGCCGACCAGAAGCGCGTCGCCGCCCTCGACTCCTACTGGAAGTACATGTGGGACATGGCCGTGCCCGAGCCGCAGGCCCGCGGCCACGCCTGGCCCACGACGGTCGCCCCGCCCGCCGACGCGGACGTGTTCATCGACTTCAACGGGACCAAGCTCCCCGCCTGGCTGTTCACGCCGGGAGACAAGCTCGAGGACGCGGTCGTGGCCGGCATCGACGCGGCGCGGACCTCCGTCGACTACGCGATGTTCTCCCCGCGCTCGACGCGCATCGCCGAGGCGCTCGTGCGCGCCCACGAGCGCGGCGTGGCGGTGCGCGCCCTCATCGACGAGAGCCAGTCCAAGGCCGAGTACTTCAAGCCCTTCGTCGACTATCTCGCCTACAAGGGCGTCGCGGTCAAGGTCCTGGCCGGCCCCAACGGCGAGAACAGCGACTTCCCCCTCGCCGAGAAGATGCACAACAAGTTCATGATCCTCGACGGCCGCGTCGTCGAGACCGGCTCGGCCAACCACACCAAGCGCGCCTCCATCGACAACTACGAGAACGCCCACTTCCTCGACGACAAGGTCGACGTGGCCGCCTTCGCCTACGTCTTCAAGCACATGTTCGGCGTCGCCAAGGCCTTCCCCGCTCCCGCGGCGCCCGTGACCCTGCCCACCGACGAGCAGCTGCGCGAGGACATCCTCAACCCGCCGGCCAAGCCCCCCGTCGAGCCCCCGCCCGCCGAGCCGCCGCTGCCGGCCGCGCGCACCTTCAGCTTCCGAGGCCGCGCCTACCCCGCGGTCGCCTTCCGCCCGTACGACCCCGTGGTCTCCCACATCGTCGCGGCCATCGGCGCGGCCAAGAAGACCGTCAAGATCGCCATCTACCAGTTCGACCAGCGCGAGGTGCTCGACGCCCTTCAAGACGCCAAGAAGCGCGGCGTCGACGTCCAGGTCGTCCTGGACCGCTCGCACGTCTACACGACCGGCACCAGCCACGAGGGCGGCCCGCGCAAGCCCCGGCCCATGGTCGTCGAGCTGGTGAAGTCGGGCTTCGACATGATCCTCGTGCACGGCCAGAACCGCGGCATCCAGCACAACAAGTTCGTCATCGTCGACGACCAGTTCCTCGAGACCGGCTCCTACAACTTCACCCGGCAGTCCGAGGACGACCACTACGAGAGCGTGCTCTTCACCATGGAGAAGGGGCGCGTCGGCCTGTACCGCCGCTACTTCACCTACCTGCGCGACAACGGCGCGGAGGTCGACTTCGACAAGTTCGAGGAGATCCTCAACCGCACCGAGGCCGTGCCCGAGTCCGAGGACTTCGAGCCCGAGGCCGCGCGCGACGGCGCCGAGGGCGGGCGCAAGTCGAAGTTCCCCCCGCCGCCGACCGACGCCGAGGAATCGGTCAAGCTCTACGGCGAGAGCTTCCCGCGCGCCATGTTCTCGCCTCAGGGCGGCATCGAGGAGGCCGTCATCCGCGCCATCGACGCGGCGAAGGTCTCCGTCGAGGTCGCCATGTTCAGCTTCTACTCCCGCCCCATCGCCGAGGCCATCAAGCGCGCGCACGACCGCGGCGTGAAGACCGCCGTCGTGCTCGACCGCAGCCAGACCGCCCTGTCGAAGATCGACGACTGGCTGGCCTGGCACGACGTCGACGTGCGCCTCATCTCCGGCCCCGACGACGACCGCGACCCGCTCTACCAGAAGATGCACAACAAGTACGTCGTCGTCGACGGCCTGCTGACCATCATGGGCTCCTTCAACTACTCGCCCAACGCCGAGAACAACAGCTTCGAGAACGTCAACTTCCTCGACGACGCGTCCGACGTCTCCGGCTTCGCCGCTTACTTCCAGCGCATGCTCAAGCGCGCGGTCAAGGCCCGCAAGCCCCGCCGCGAGCCCACCTGGAAGGAAGACGCCCAGAGTTAACCAGGGGGACAGACACCCCGGTTGACTCGAGGTGGAGTTAACCGGGGTGTCTGTCCCCCCAGTTAACTATAATGGCTCCGTGACGCTCTCTCCGCTCGCCGCGCTGCTCATCGACTGGGTCGTCACGGCGCTGTGGCCCCTCATCGGCGCGTCGGGGATGAAGCACTACTCCGGCCTGCTCTTCTCCACCGCGGGCCTCCTCGTGGGTCTCTTCGTGCTGGCCCCGTTCCTCGCCGTCCGCGGCCGCTGGAAGCGCATCTTCTCGCGCGACGTCGCCCCCTCCTTGGCCGCGATGGGGTTCTTCTCCGGCCTGGCCACGGCCATCTACATCTCGGCCCTGGCCTATACCACGCCCGCCAACGCCGCCATCATGGCGCAGGTCGAGGTGCTCTACTCGGCCGTCCTGTGCGCGTGGCTCCTGGGCGAGCGTCCCTCGGGCAAGCAGGCGCTGGCCACCTTGCTCGTCCTGCTGGGCACCGGCCTCATCATGTTCCGCGACCTCTCCAGCCCCCGCTGGCGGGGCGACCTGATGATCCTGCTCACCCCGTGGATGTACCAGGTCTCGCACATCTTCTCCAAGCGGCTCCCCCGGGACCTCGACGCCTGGACCCTCTCCGGCGGCCGCGTCCTGTTCGGCCTCATCACCATGCTGCCTCTTTGCGCCTGGTCCATCCACCGAGGCGGCCGCTGGAGCTGGGAAGCCCCGGCGCTCGGCGTGCTCGCGCTCCAAGGCCTGCTCATGTCCTCGACCAACTTCGTCCTCTGGTACATGGCCATCCGCCGGATGGACCTGACCTCGGCGACCTCCATCATGCTCTCCTACCCCGCGCTCACCCTCGTCTTCTCCTGGGCCCTGGGCCACGAGCACGTGCACGGCATCCAGATCCTGGGCATGCTCGTCACCATGGTCGGCGCGACGTGGACCTCGCGCCTGGTCGTCGCGGCCCAGCGCGCCCGGGCCGAAGGCCCCGCCGTCGTGGAAGGAGCCGCGTGATGGAGAAGAAGAAGGTCCCCTACGAGAAGACGCTCTTCGTCTGCACCCACGCCCGCGAGACCGGCCGCGTCGCCTGCGCCAACCCCGGCCGCGGCGGGGCGGAGGTCTGCGACGCGCTCAAGGACGAGGTCACGAAGGCCGGCCTCACGGGCAAGGTGCGCGTCGCGCGCTCCGGCTGCCTCGACCTGTGCGAGCAGGGGCCCAACGCCTTCCTCTACCCCTCCGGCGAGTGGTTCTCGGGCCTGACCCCGGCCGACGCGCCCGCTCTCGCCCGGAAGCTCGCCGGCGCGGATGAATAGCCCCGCCCTCCTCTTGGCCGCCGCGTTCCTCGCGGCCCCCGCCTCCGCCCAGACGCCCGCCGACCCGCTCGAAGACGCCGTGCGCGCGCCGCGCGTCGCCCTCGGCCCGCTCGTGCTGGCCGGCGAGGACCATCCGTCCCCTCTCCTCGCGGACTTCGCGGTCGAGGTCCTGCCCGCCTCCGCCCCCGCGCGCGCCGCGTGGGTCGAGGGCTCGGTCAAATGGGTGCGCGGCAAGGACGGGCTGGCCGTGCCGCGGGCGCGCCTGCTCGTCACGGCGCTCGTCCCGGCCTCGCGGGTCCTCCTGCGCTGGCGCGGCCGCGCCGTCGCGCTCCAGGACCGCGGAGAGTCGGCTTCGGCCGAGCTGTTCGTGCCGCTGCTGGAAGGCGGCGAGGCCGTCCTGCTCGTCGACGGCCGCCAGGCGGCGCGCGTCCGCGTCAAGGCGGGCGCGGCCACGGCGGCCCCCGGCCGGCGCCACGCCATCGACCACTCCTGCTCGCCGTGGAAGCTGCGCCTGGAGGGCGTCGACGACCTCTACGCCTCGGTCAACTGCCGTCTGGTGCCGGTCGGGCGCGTCGGCGCGGAAGAAGCCCTGCTCGAGACCCGCTGGGCCGT
>CAZTZW010000115.1:6058-7627 GCA_964618085.1 uncultured Elusimicrobia bacterium | reverse complement strand
GTCGACGGCCTCGCGCTGGCCGGGTCGGTAGGCCGCGTAGCCGATGACGTCCTTGTGCACACCCTCGGGAGTCATGCTCCTATGATTCGATTTCCCCCCGGCGGGAGTTCCCCGCCGAAGCCTGGGTCCTAGGGCCTTGGGAGGCGCTGGGCCTTTCGGTCATTAAAACGTCATTCGGGCGTTACACGCGCGAGATTCACGGGCTATTCGGCCGGTCGGACCCGACTGGTACCATGATACCGATGCGCCGACTGATCATCGCCGCCCTGTTCCTCCAGTCCTTCCCTGCCCCGGCTTGGGCCGTCGTCTCCCGGGCGGCCGTGCCTCGTCCCGCGGCCGTCCTGCCCGCGGCCCTGGCGCCGCTGCGGCCGGCCGTCGGCGGTCTGACGGCGGCGCCTCTCGCCGGCTCGCTTCCTCTTAATGGCGCGTTCCTGACGGCGCCCAACGACGCGCCTCCGGCCGCGCCGAGCGCCGCTCTCCTTCCCGCCGCCCTCGCGGCGCCCGCCGCCGCGGCGGCTCCGGCCCCCCTCCCGACCGCGGCGGCTTCCATAGCCGATGCCGCCGCCGCCGCCGCCGAGGTCGCCGCGAATCCCGGCGCCGCCGCGCAGGACCGCTCTCGCGTGGACTTCGTCGACGGTCTCGCGCCGCGTCCGCGCGAGGCCGACCTCGTCGTCGCCGGCGTCGCGGGCATGCCGCTCACGCTCTCCGGGCGCTCGGGCCTCATCGCCGCTTCCGACGCGCCCTCGGCGTCGTCCGTGCCCGCTCCGCCCTCCGCTCCGCGGCCGCTCCCGAGCGTGAAGGCGTTCTTGGCCGGCACGCTCGGCGTCCAGATCGCGAGCAACGCCCTCCAGGTCCTCATGCCGCTGGCCTTCCTCTCCGTCACCGGCTCCGCCGTCTGGACGGCCGGCGCGGTGGCCGTGGGCTCGCTCGTGGACGCGGCCGGCACCGTCCTCGGCGGGCGCCTCGCCGACCGCTTCGGCGCCAAGCGCGTGCTCCTGGCCACGACCGTCGTGCGCGGCGCCGCCACCGCGGCCTTGGTCGGGCTCGCCGCGACGGGCGGCCTGACCTTGCCCTTGCTGGGCGCGGCCTACCTCGTCGAGTCGCTCGGGCGCGGCGTAGCCGACACGGCGCGCTCCATCGTCCCCACCGAGCTCTCCGGCGGCGACGTCGCCGTCATGAAGACCGTGATGGCGCGCAACCAGGTGTTCTTCGAGGCTGGGTCGCTGACGGGTCCCTTCATCGCGGGCGGGCTCATCCTGCTCTCCGGCGGCGCGAGCACGCCGCTCGCGCTGGCGCTGGCTCCCGTCGCCTTCGTCCTGACGGCCGTCGCCTATTCCCTGATGCCCTCCTCCCCCGCGGCGTCCCGACCCGCGGGCCCCGCTGCGGAAGCCGCGAAGCCCGCGCCGTCGCGCTGGTCCTACTGGGCGTTGGCCGCGACGGCGCTCCTCTCCGTCTACCCATTGAAGGGCCTGCTGCCCGCCGTGTTCGCCGACTCCGTGCTCCAGACGCCTTCCGCGGCGGCCGTCATCAGCTCCTGGCCTTTGAGAATGCGGCTCTTGGTCGAGATGA
>CAZTZW010000115.1:0-6048 GCA_964618085.1 uncultured Elusimicrobia bacterium | reverse complement strand
GGCGGCGTGCTCGGCTCCTGGGCCTACGGCCGCCTGCAGGCGCGCGTGCCCGCGGGGACCTGGCTCTCGGCCGGCGCCGTGGGCGTCGCGGCGCTCGGCGTCGCCTTCCTCTATCCTTCCTTCTGGCCCGCGGCCGCCGCGGTGCTGCTGTTCTCGGCGCTCAACGGGGCGGCGCGCCTCGCGCTCAACGCGGAGATCCAGTCCCGTGCCGCGCCGGGCCGCGCCGGAGCCGCAATGGGCCCCGCGCGCTTCACCGCGAACATGACGGGCCTCGGCCTGCGCTTGCTGGCGGGCCTGGCCTTCGGCGCCGCCGTGGGCGTGTCCGACTCGCTGTGGCTGGTGGGCGCGGGCCTGGGCGTCATGTCCTTGGCCCTGCTCTCCATCGCGGGCCGTGTGACGGGCGCGAAGGCGCCCGCCTGGGCGTGGTTCGGCGCTGGCGCTCTGGCCGCGCTGGCCTTCCTCTCCGGCCCTCTCCTGGCCGCGCCGGCCGCGCTGGGCCTGGCGATGGCCGGGACCTTGCGGCCGTTCTCGCTGCGCCCCGCGGTGACGCCGCCTCCCGGCAGCCGTCCCTCCGCGGTCCACGGCCTGCCTGGCCGCCTCATCGTGGTCGAGGGCCTCGACGGTTCCGGCAAGTCCACCCAGCTCGAGCGCCTCAAGGAGAAGCTGGAGAACGAGGGCGTCGAGGTCGTGCTCACCACTTGGAACTCCTCCGACCTCGTGTCGGAGGCCGTGAAGGCCGCCAAGAAAGAGCGCTCGCTCACGCCCAAGACGTTCTCGTTGCTGCACGCCGCCGACCTCGCCGACCGTCTCGATAAGACCATCCTCCCCGCGCTCGAGCGCGGCGCTGTCGTCCTCGCCGACCGTTGGTTCTTCACGGCCCTCGCCCGCGACAGCGTGCGCGGCATGGACCCGCAGTGGCTGCGCGGCCTCTACGCCTTCGCGCCCAAGCCCGACCTCACCTTGTACTACCGCCTCCCGGTCGACACCGCGGTCGGCCGCGTGCTGACTCGCTCCGAGGGCCGCTTGGGGCTCTCCGAGGACATGGACGAGGATCCCGAGGAGGCCGCTGAGGTCCGCGCGCGCAAGGGGCTCAAGTTCTACGAGGCCGGCCTCGACGTCGCCCTGGCCTCGGACCCGCTCGACAACTTCAAGGCCTTCCAGACGCGCGTGACCGCTTCCTACGATGCGCAGGCCGCGGAGTTCGGCTTCAAGGTCTTGGATTCCTCTCGCGACCGCGACGCGGTCTTCGCCGACACCCGCCAGGCGGCCTCCCTGGCGCTGGGCGCGCTCGACGCGTTCCGCAAGTCCCAGACGAGCTCCACGCCCAACCTGTTCGACAAGGACCCGGCGGGCGACGCCGAGAACATCCGCCGCAACTACGCCCGCGAGAAGCGCGGCGTCCACTTCTACTACCGCAACATGCTCCTGCCCATGCAGGACCGCTTCGCCCAGCTCATGGACATGCGCATGCCGCGCGTCCTGCTGCACGGCTCGCCGCACGTGGACAACTACGCCAAGACCGGGAACGGCGCCGCGATGGCCGACTGGGACCGCTCGCGCGTCGGCCCCTACGGCTGGGACTTGGTGCGCCTGCTGGTCTCGGTGTCCCTGCGCCGCAAGAAGGGCGGCGCGGAGCTGCTCGACAAGGACGTGCTCAAGGAGCTCAAGAAGGGCTACCTGCACGGCTTCCGCCATCCCTCCAAGCCCTTCTCCGAGGTCCGCCAGCTCAAGGACGTCGAGCCCGCGGAAGGCCAGCGCTCGGTCGACGAGTACCTGGCGACGGGCGGCAAGTGGGCCCAGGAGATGCGCAAGAACGCCCTCCCGACGGACGACGCCGACGTCGTCGCGCTCGTGAAGTCCTTCGCCTCGGGGCGCCCCAAGGACCGCCTGCTCGAGGACTACGTCATCGAGGAGGCCGGGCGCGGCCAGGGCTCCATGGGCCAGCGCGGCATCTACCTCGTCGTGCTCGCGCCCAAGGCTGAGCGCTCGAAGAAGCCGCGCATCTTCCTGAACATCAAGGCGAGCCGCACCGACCCGGACACCGAGTGGTACAAGAGCCCGTACAAGACCGAGGTCGAGCGCATGCTCGCCGCGGGCGAGCTCTACGCGCCCGGCTGGGAGGACTGGGTCGGCGGCGCGACGCTCGACGGCGTCGAGTACTACGTGCGCGGCCTGCCGCCGCTCAACGCCAAGATCAAGAAGCCGCTGACCACGAGCCAGCAGGCCGACTTCCTCTACGCGGTCGGCACCCAGCTGGGGCGCGCTCATCGCCTGTCCCTGAGCGACGGCGCCACGGCCGCCGAGCTCCAAGACCATCTCGACGAGAACTTCCCCGCCTTCGCCGCCGCGGCGTTGACCATCCGCGACGAGATCGTCGAGGCGCACGCCCGCTACATCGCCAAGATGAAGCGCGACGGGCTCGAGCCCGCGGACGAGGGAGACGACGAGTGAGCGGGCGGACCATCATCATCGGCGACGTGCACGGCTGCGCCGACGAGCTGAAAGACCTCCTGAAGGCGGTGGACGCGCGCCCCGAGGACCGCCTCATCAGCGTCGGCGACCTGCTCTCCAAGGGTCCCGACAGCCGCGGCGTCATCGAGTGGGCCCTGAGCACGCCGAACCTCGAGTGCGTGCTGGGCAACCACGAGCTGCGCCTGCTGCGCCATTGGCGCGCGGGCACCCGTTCCGAGGAGAAGTCCCACGACGCCGAGACCTATCGCCAGCTCGGCGAGCGCTACGACGACGCGATGCGCTTCATCGCGCGCTGGCCGGCCACGCTCAGCGGCCCGGGCTTCATGGTCGTCCACGCGGGCTTCGACCCGCGCGAGGGGCTGGAGTGGCAGTCTCACGCCGCCCTGGCCACCATCCGGACCTTGGACGACGGCCGCCCCTGGTACGAGGCCTACCGGGAGAACCACCTGGTCGTGTTCGGGCACTGGGCCCGCCGCCAGCCCGTCGTCCGGACCAACGCCATCGGCCTCGACACCGGCTGCGTGTACGGCGGTGAGCTCACCGCCGTGGTCCTGCCCGAACGCCGCCTCGTCTCCGTTCCCGCCCGCCGCGCCTATGTGAGGAAACAGTCATGGAATTGACCGCCCCCGCCCGCACCGCCGCTCACCCCCCCGTCGTCGTCCCGGCGCCGCGCGCGCCGCTGGGCGGCTTCGTCGCGGGCGTGCTGAGCTCGCAGATCGCCAACAACGCGATGCACCTGGTCCAGCCACTGGTCATCGCCGACCTGTCGGGCTCCTTGGGCGTCGCGGCCTTCGTGGCCTCCGCCGAGACCGGCGTGCACATGCTGGGCACCTTGGTCAGCGGCGGCAGCGTCGACCGCCTCGGCAGCCGCCGCGCGCTGATGTACGCCACCTGGGGCCGCGGCATCGCGCTCTCCTTCATCCCCCTCGCCTGGGCGTTCGGCGGGCTGACCCTGACCTGGGCGCTGTGCGCCTACACCTTGGACGCCTTCGTGCGCGGCTGGGTGGACAGCTCCATCCACGCTCTGCCGCTGGGCCTGGCGGAAGGCGACCGGGCCGAGCTCGACCGGCTCAACGCCGCCTACGAGTTCACCTTCGACCTCGCTTCCGTGGTCGGCCCGCTGCTGCTGGGCGCGCTCCTGCTGACCAAGCAGGGCTTCGCCGCGCATGCCGCCATCCCCGTGGGCTTCCTGCTGGCCGGCTTCCTCTACTCCCGTGTCCCCGAGGAGCGCGTGGACGCCGTGGCGCGCGAGAAGAAGGCCAAGGCCAAGTGGCTGGACTGGGACGGTTGGCGCCAGATCGCCCGCGACCCGCGTCTGCTGGCGCCCGTCGTCGGCTTGGCGCTGTTCAACCTCTTCCCCCTGCGCAAGGTCTGGTCCGCCTTCTTCGCCAAGGCCATCCTCGGCACGCCGGCCGCCGTGGGCTGGATCGGCGCGGCCTTCGGCCTGGGCGGCGTCGTGGGCGCCCTGCTCTTCCCCCGCTTGAAGCTCTCCACGCGCTCCGCCGTGCTCTTCGGCGCGGTGGGCACGGCCGCGCTGGCCGTCTCCTGGGCCCCCGCGATGCTCCTGCCCATGCTCGCGGGCGCGGCCGTCTTCGGCTGCGCCAACGCCTGCGCCGAGCTCTCCCTGCTGCGCACGTTGGGCGAGCTGACGCCCGCGGGCCTGTTCGGCCGCGTCACCTCGGTCGCTCGCGTCGGCACCACCTCGGCGTCGGTGACGCTCAAGGGTCTGATGGCCGGCGCCTTCGCCCTCGGCTTCACGGCCTACGGCTCCTTCGCCCTGGTGGGCGCGGGCCTCGGCGTCATGGTGCTGGCGCAGTTGGCCGTCGCCGCGAGGCTGGGCCGAGCCGAGCGCTAAAGAGTTATCATGGCGCGGAAGGACCCTCCATGGCCCGCTCCAAGATAATCCCTCTCAAGCTCGACGCCCACGCCCCGGCCGCCCCGCCCAAGGACGGCGGCCTCCGCGAGTCCGAGCGCGTCTTCAACCGCGACCTCTCGTGGCTGGCCTTCAACGACCGCGTGCTCTCCGAGGCGGCCGACGCCTCGGTGCCCGCGCTCGAGCGCCTGCGCTTCTGCGCCATCGTCTCCTCCAACCTGGACGAGTTCTTCATGGTGCGCGTGGCTGAGATCGCCAAGCTCGCGCGCCGCGGCGGCGGAGCCCAGCGCTTCCCCGACGGCCTGACGGCGCGCCAGGTTCTGGCCCAGGTCCGCGAGCACGCCCTGCGCCAGAAGTCGCGCCAGGCCGAGGTGCTGCGCGACATCGTGGCCGCCTTGCGGACCGAGGGCATCGAGGTCCTGACCGAGTTCCTGGCGGAGGCCGCGCCCGACTCCGAGATCCAGGAGCGCCTGCCGCCGCTGAAGGTCATGCTCCGCCGCTATCCCGAGCCTCCGCCCGCGCTCATGAGCGAGCGCCTGCACGTGTTCGTCCGCTTCCCTCGCGAGTACGCCATCATCAGCATCGAGGACCGCGAGGGGCGGCTGGTGCCGCTGTCCACCAAGGACGGCGTGAAGCGCTACGCTTTGGCCGAGCGCTGGCTCTCCGACCGCGCCGACGACCTGTTCCCCGACCGCGAAGTCATCGAATCCTTCCCCTTCAAGATCATCCGCGACGCCGACCTGCGCTGGCGCCCCGACGACGACGAGAACCTGGAGGAGCAGATCATGTCGGCCGTCCAGCGGCGGCTGCACTCCAAGGTGGTGCGCCTGGAGGTCGACGCGCCGGCCTACTCCGAGGGCGCGCTCTTCCTCGCCTCGGCGCTCGGCCTGGACTCCTCCGCGCTGTACCGCTTCGACCTGCCGCTCGACATGCGCACGCTCGCGCGCATGGAGTCGTCGAAGGCGGGCGGCCTGCGCTATCCGCCCATCGAGCCCCAGGTCCCCGCGCCCTTCCGCAAGCCGTCCTCCGCCTTCGAGATCGTCCGCCGCAAGGACATCCTCCTTCACCACCCTTACGACTCCTTCGACATCGTGGTGAAGTTCCTCGAGGCCGCCGCGCAGGACCCCGGCGTGCGCCGCATCTACCACACCCTTTATCGCACCAGCGCCGACTCCCCCATCATGGCCGCGCTCAAGACGGCCGCGGCCAACGGCAAGAAGGTCACGGCCTACGTCGAGATCAAGGCGCGCTTCGACGAACTCAACAATCTGCGCTGGGCCGACGAGCTGCGCAAGGGAGGCGTGCGCGTGGTGCGCCACCTGGGCCGCTACAAGGTCCACTCCAAGGTCACGGCCGTCGTGCGCGAGGAGGACGGCGCCGAGCGCGTGTACTCCCATCTCGGCACGGGCAACTACCACCCCATCACCGCGCGCCAGTACACGGACCTGGGCCTGCTCACCTCCGACGAGGGCCTGGGCCGCGAGGTGATGACCTACTTCGAGGCCCTCTCCAAGGGCAAGCGCCCCGAGGCGCTGCAGGAGCTCCTCGTGGCTCCCGTCAACCTGCACGACGAGATGCTGCGCCTCATCAAGGACGAGATCCGTTTCCACAAGGAGACGGGACGCTCGCATATCGTGGCCAAGATGAACTCCCTCCAGGACCCGGAGATCGTCGAGGCCCGTCGCCGCGGTGTGCCCGTCATC
>CAZTZW010000114.1:0-7879 GCA_964618085.1 uncultured Elusimicrobia bacterium | reverse complement strand
AGCTGCACGGCCAGGCCGTCGCGGCCTTAGTCACGCTCAAGGGCGGCCGCGCGCCCAGCGACGGCCTCAAGGACGACCTCAAGTCGCACGTGGCCAAGGCCATCGGCGCCATCGCGCGCCCTGCCGACCTGCGCTTCACCGACGCGCTGCCCAAGACGCGCTCGGGCAAGATCATGCGCCGCCTGCTGCGCGAGATCGCCGGCGGCGGCGCCGTGAAGGGCGACGTCACCACGCTCGAGGATTTCTCCATCCTGGCCAAGCTCCAGCAGGAGGACTAACCTGTCCCTCATGGCGCTCGCCGTCCTTCTCGCCGCGTGGCTGTCCGCGCGCTTGGGGCTGCCGCCCGAGAGCGGACGCGCCCGCGCCGCGGCGAATTTCCTCGTCCTGCTGGCTTTCTCCTGGGTCGTCCTCGTCTGGGCGCGCGCGCCCGTGCTCGTCGGCGACGACTTCCCGCTGCCCGTCGAGTGGTCGCGGGCCTTGCCGCTCTGGGGAGCGGGCGTCGTGCTGGCTGCGGCCGCCTTCCTGCTCGCCGGCCGGGGTCTCGTCGCGGGGCTGGTCTTCGGCCTCGTCATGGTCGTGGTGGACCAGTGCGCGTCGGAGTGGCCCGCGCTGGCGCGCGCCATCGAACTATCGGGCGCCACGTTCTTCGGCCCCCTCCTGGGCGTCCTGGTCCTTCCCGCCGTCGGCGTCTCGGCGGTCCTCCTCGTGGAGGCGCTCATCGACAAGTCCCGCTCCTCCGTCCGTCTCGCCCTCCTCGCCGTGCTTCTCGTCTGGCTCGTGCCGACCTACGCCGCGAAGGCCGTTCTGGCCCGGGGTTGGGGCTACGGCCCGCGCTCTCTGGCCGAGGCCGCGCAGGTCCCCACCAAGGCCGAGGCTCCCGTGCTGGCCGTCGCCTGGCTGTACCCTTCCGGGGGCGAGGCCGTGCGCGTGGAGGAGCGGCGCATGTCCGACGAGCGCGTCGACCTGACTCCCGACAGCCTCTCGCGGCTGGAGCGCTTCCTCGAGCGGCGGCGCCTGCGCGACGTGTTCGCCGTCGACGCGTTGGCGGCGACGCGGCGCGGCTGGCTGATGTGGTGGGAGGCCGAGAAGGCCCTCGACGCGGCCCTGCTCTCGTCCCCGGGCCGCGCCGCCCCCGACTACCGGCGGGCGCTCGAGCTGTTCCGCGCGGGGCCGCTGACGGACGCGCGGCTGGCCAAGCTGCGCCAGCTCGACGCCCTGGCCGAGAAGCGGGGCCCCGGCTTCGAGGGCGTCACCGCCACCCAATACATCTTCGAGGGCTTCTCGGCCGCGTACGCGCGCTTCGGGCTGGAGGAGGACGCGCGGCGCTGGCTCTACCGCATCGACCGGCTGTGGCCCGTCAACGACAAGCGCATCGAGGTCACGCCGGTCGAGGACATGCGCGACGGCCGCATCGACGGCCGCCTGTTCCTCGACGGACGCCCCGCGGTCGACGTGCGCGTGGGCCTGTTCTTCGCGTGGCGCAGCACCGCGACCAACTCCACGCATTACTTCCTCTCCGGCTCGACGTTCCCGGACGAGGACGGCCGCTTCAGCTTCACGGCCCTGGGACCCGGACGCTACCACCTGGCTTTGCTCGGCGAGGCGGGCGCGCTGGCGGGCCGCGTGCGCGGCAGCCCCGGGTTCATCGAGATAGGCTACGACCGTCCGGAGGCCTTCCTGTCGCCCATCCGTCTGGAGAGCGGGACGCTCTCACGGGACCTCGACGAGGTCCCGCCCATCGAACTGGAAGCGCCGCCGGAGCCGCGCTTCCTGCCGGTACCCGGGAGGAAGCCATGAGGACCTTGCTGTTGGCGGCGCTGCTCGCCGCACCCGCACCCGCGCGCGCGAGAGAGACCGACACCGGCGCGCCCGCCGCGGCGCCCGCCATCGCGGTGCGCAAGCTCGAGGCCGGCGTGTACGTGGTCACCCAGCACAAGCCGTTCTCGGCCAACGCCCTCCTCGTGGAGATGGGCCCGAGCGACCTCGTCCTGGTCGACACGCTCTACACCCCCGCGGCGATGAAGCAGCTCTATTCCTGGATGGAGCAGAACCTCCCCCGGCGCCGCCTGTTGGCGGTGAACACCCACTTCCACAGCGACCGCTCCGGCGGCAACGCCTACCTCAAGGAGAAGAAGGTCCCCACCTACGCCTCCGACGCCACCGTCAAGCTGATGAAGACGCGCGGCCGCGCCGTGATGGAGGGCGTGGCCGGCGCCGTCGCCGACGAGGCCCAGCGCGCCGACTTCCTGTCGGCGCCCATCGTCCCGGCCGAGGGCGTCTTCGCGCTCAAGACCGGGCTCAAGCTCTCCGTCGGCGGCGAGCCCTTCGAGGTGCGCTTCCACGGCGCGGGGCACTCTCCCGAGAACGTCGTGGTCTGGTTCCCCTCCCGCAAGCTCCTTTTCGGCGGCTGCCTGGTGCTCTCGGCCGACCGCGTGGGGAACACCTCCGATGCCGACCTGGGGAACTGGTCCAAGGCCGTCGCCGCGCTCAAGGAGTACGGCGCGCGCCTGGTCGTCCCGGGCCACGGCTCCGCGACGTCGCCCGACCTGCTGGACCGCACGCTTGCGACCCTGGAGAAGCGCGCCTCCTCCTCGGGCGGCGCGCTTGAATCCGAAAATCGCGGGATGACCCGCCCGTCCCCCCTGCGCCGCGTCGCCGCTTGGCGCCGCCTGCCTCGCGCGGCCGCGGCCGAGGCCTTCCGAGCGGCCTCTCCCGAGGTCCGTTGGCTCCTCTACCTGGGGTGCGACGACGGCGCGCTGGCGCCGCTGACCGAGCGCGGCGAGAAGGGCTTCCGCCGCGTCGGCGCCGCCGAGCGCGCGGCCTACCGCGAGGCGCTGGCATGATCGTGAACGCCCCCGGCGTGGTGCTCTCGCGGCGGAACCTCGGCGAGTACGACCGGCTGGCCGTCGTCTACACCGAGGACTTCGGCAAGCTCCCCGTGCGCTTCACGGGCGTCAACCGCGCCGCGGGCAAGCTCAAGGCCCTCTCCGAACCGGCGGTGTGGGGCGAGTATCGCCTCCACCTCTCGCCTCGCTCGGAGTTCGCCAAGGCGATCGGCGGCCGCATCCTGGCGAGCTTCCCTTCTTTGCGCGGGGATATGGACAGGACGGTAGCCGCTTTGACCTGCTGCGAGCTGTTGGAACGCCTCACCGTCGAGCACGACCCGAGCCCGGCCAAGCACCGCCTGCTCGTCGCCTTCCTCGCGGCCATCGAGGAGAGCCCGAGCCCGTGGCTGCCGCTGGCCTTCGGCCTGCGCTTGGTCGAGGTGGCCGGCTTCGGCCTGCGCGAGCGCGCGCCGGCCTCCTGCGTCTCGTTCTGGTCGCGGCTCCACGAGGTGGAGCCCGCCTCCCTCGTCCTCCTCCCCGACGCGCCCGATGCGCGCGAGTCCGGCCTGCGCCTGCTGCGCGAGCACGTCCAGTCGCAGATCGGCCGTCCGCTGCGCGTCTTCGAGTTTCAAGACAGCCTGACAGGAGTCCCGGCATGAGCGCCCTGAGTTTCCAAGAGATCATCCTCGAGCTGCAGTCCTTCTGGTCGCGAGAGGGCTGCGCCATCGTCCAGCCCTACGACTTGGAAAAGGGCGCGGGCACGTTCAACCCGGCCACTTTCTTCGGCGCGCTGACCTCCGCGCCCACGGCCGCGGCCTACGTCGAGCCCTCGCGCCGCCCCGCCGACGGCCGCTACGGCGACAACCCCAACCGCCTGGGCAAGTACTACCAGTTCCAAGTGCTCATGAAGCCCGTGCCCCCGGGCATCACCGACCTGTACCAGAAGTCCCTGAAGGCCATCGGCCTCGACCCCAAGAAGCACGACCTGCGCTGGATCGAGGACGACTGGGAGTCGCCGACGCTCGGCGCCTCCGGCGTGGGTTGGGAGGTCTGGATGGACGGCATGGAGATCACTCAGTTCACCTACTTCCAGCAGATGGGCTCGATGCCGCTCTCGCCGGTCTCCGTCGAGATCACCTACGGCCTCGAGCGCATCGCGATGTACCTCCAGAAGAAGGACTCGGTGTACGAGCTCGACTACGGCGGCGGGCGCACCTACGGCGACCTGCACAAGCCGCAGGAGCGCGAGTTCTCCCGCTACAACTTCGAGACCGCCGACGTGGCCTTGCTCTCGCGCCATTTCAACGAGTGGGAGGCCGAGGGCTCGCGGCTCTGCGCCCTGGGCGACCCGCTGCCCGCGTACGACTGCGTGGTGCGCGCCTCGCACCTGTTCAACACGCTCGAGGCCCGCGGCGCCATCTCGGTCACCGAGCGCGCGCAGTACATCGGCCGCATCCGCGCCTTGGCCCGCAAGGTCATGGAGCTCTACATCGAGACGCGCACGCCCAAGGCCCCCGCCCATGTCTAAGAAGCCCGCCGCCAAGCCCGCCAAGAAGGCCGACTTCCTCCTCGACGTCCACACCGAGCCCTTCCCCGCGCGCTTCGTCCCCCCCGCGCTCGAGCAGATGAAGACCCTCGCCGAGGCGTGGCTGAAGCCCCGCGTCGGCTTCGACTCCGTCGCCGTCGCGGGCTCCCTGCGCCACCTCGTCCTGACGGTGAAGGGCCTCGAGCCCAAGGGCCGCGACGCCTCCGAGCGCTTCAAGGGCCCCAAGGACTCCGCCCCGCCTCCCGCCGTCGAGGGCTTCGCCCGCAAGTACGGCCTGACCCCGGCCCAGCTGAAGGTGGACGGCGGCATCTATTACGCCGAGGTGGAGACCAAGGGCCTGCCGGCGCTCCAGCTCTTGTCGGCCTTCATCCCCGAGCTCTTGAAGTCCCTCCAGTTCCCCAAGACCATGGTCTGGGAGGAGACGGGCTTCAGGTTCGGCCGCCCCATCCGCGCCGTCACCGCGCTGTACGGCGACAAGCTCGTCCCCGTCGAGGTCGCGGGCGTGAAGTCCGGCCGCGCCGTGTACGGCCACCCGGCCTTGGGCAAGAAGCCCGCCGTCCTCAAGGACCCGTCCAAGCACGCCGCGCTGCTGCGCCAGGGCCTGGTCCTCGCCGACCCGGCCGAGCGCAAGGCGTACCTGTCGAAGGCGCTCGACCTCGCCGTGAAGAAGACCGGCGGCCGCCCCGACCCCGACGCCGAGCTCATCGAGGAGACGAACTTCATGGTCGAGCACCCGGTCCCCGTCCTCGGGGACCTGCGCGACGCGCACATGGTCCTGCCGCACGCGCTGCTGAAGCTCGTGATGAAGAAGCAGCTCAAGTTCTTCCCCGTGGTCGCCAAGGACGGCGCGCTCCTGCCGCATTTCATCGGCGTGCGCGACGGCCTCTCCTCCGGCAACGAGCTCGTCAGCGAGGGCTACAAGCGCGTGCTCGAGGCCCGCTTCAACGACGCCGCCTTCTTCACCGGCCGCGACGCCGCGACCACGCTCGAGTCGAAGTTCCCCCAGCTCGAGCGCGTGACCTTCCAGAAGGCGCTGGGATCGATGTCCCAGAAGGCGGCCCGCGTCGAGGCGCTGTCCGCCTGGCTGTGCGCGCGACTGCGCACGGTCGCGCCCGTCGACGAGTCCGTCGTCGCGCAGGCCGCGCACCTGGCCTACGCCGACCTCGTCACCGACGTGGTCAAGGAGTTCCCCGAGCTCCAGGGCGCCATGGGCGGCGTCTACGCCCGCAAGGACGGCAAGCCCGAGGCGGTCGCCTTGGCCGTCGAGCAGTTCTACTACCCCGTCGCCGCCGGCTCGCCGGTCCCCGCGACGCCCGAGGCCTGCGTCGTCTCCCTCGCGGGCAAGCTCGACAGCCTCGCGGGCTGCTTCGCCGCGGGACTCATCCCCACCGGCTCCGCGGACCCTTACGCCCTGCGCCGCCAGGCGCTCGGCGCCATCCGCATCGTCTTGGAGAAGCAGCTCCCCCTCGACTTGGAGGAGGCGCTGACTCACGCCGTGTCGCTCCAGCCCGTCGCCGTACCCGACGCGCCGAAGCTCGCGGCCCAGCTCGCCGACTTCCTGTGGGGCCGCGCCGCCGCCATGCTCGAGGAGATGGGCTACGCCGTCGACGAGATCCGCTCGGTGCGGGCCGGCGCCCTCAAGCACCTCCCCGACGGCTTCCGCCGCCTCTCGGCCGTGAAGGTCGTCCGCCGCGACCCGGCCTTCGAGCCCCTGGCCGCCGCTTTCAAGCGCGCCGCCAACATCCTCAAGCAGACCAAGGCCGGCGACCACGACGTGCCGGAGAGATCCCTCCTGCGCGACCCCTCCGAGCTCGCCCTCTACGACGCCTTGGTGTCCGCCGAGGGCAACGCCAACGACCGCATCGTGCGCGGCGACTTCGAAGGCGGCCTGAAGTCCTTGGTCGGCGTGAAGCCCCACCTCGACCTCTTCTTCGAGAAGGTCCACGTCATGGCCGACGACGAGACCCTCAAGCGCCAGCGCATCGCCCTGCTCGGCAAGCTCGTCCGCGCCTTCAAGCGCGTCGCCGACCTCTCCGAGCTCCAGTCCGGCTGACGTTTACTGACGATAATCTTTGCTCTGGCGCAGGAACTAACGATAATCTTAACCGGCGCTAGCGCCAGTGGCTATCGTCAGTGAGCCGCGCGCGCCGCGCGGCGGAACAGCCAGGCCGAGGCGCCGAAGGCCGCGACGAAGAAGGCGTTGAGGAGCAGCAGCTCCGCGGGGCCGCTGAACGGGCGGCCCAGCCCCAAGGTCAGAGCGACCGCCGCGACGATCGTCTGAGCGATAGCCATCGCGAGCATCGTGGAGGCCAGACCGGCCGCCCTCAGGCGCGAGACGCAAGCGCCGACGAGTCCGACGGCCAACACGCCGAGGTTCAGTCCGTTGGCGGGGTCGCCGTCTTTCCCGATGATGCCGACGCCGGCGCTCAGCCAGACGAGCAGGAGCGACGAGATGGCGGCGAAGGCGGCGGCGGCGCGATAGGAGGTCATCGTCACTCGAGGAGCACGAGCTTGTCGACGTCGAACGCCAGGATGGTCGTGCGCCGGCCCGCCGTGGGAGTCACCCAGAGGTAGTCGCCGTCGAAGCTGTCCAGCCTGCCGTGGACGACCCCGCCGGCCTTGGTATGGATTTTGACCCGGGTCTTCGCGGGGATCTTCTTCCAGTCGGCCTTAGGGGACGTCCGTTCCTTGGACGGGTCGGACGGAGGTTCGGCGGGCATGAACGCGACGGTCACCGTGCGCGTCCCGGCGACCACTTCGCCGGTGGCTTTGTCCTCGATCCAGACGGGCACGTCGGCCGGAGCGGAGACGGAGGCGGTGTCGAACCGGACGGAGTAGTCCGCGCCGGGGCGCGCGGTCAATCGTAACTCGCGGAAGGACGGGGTGGTCCGCTTGGTCTCGCGTGAGTCGAAATAACGGATCTTGATCGCGCGCTCGCCGGCTTTGATGTAAGCCTTGTTGGGGTAGCCGCGCGCCTCGCTCCCCACCACCGTGGCGTCGATCTGGCACAGATAGGCGGCCTTCGCCTTGGATACGACGCCTGGAAGATAACGGCTGTCGTGGAGGGTCGCGAGTTCCCGGGACGGGAGGCTGGGCCCATCGTACCCCTTCGTCGACGCGCACCCCGAGAGGAGGAGGACGCCGGCGAGGACGCGGACGCGAGGCGCCGTCATCTGCGCGCGGCGGGCGGGATGAAGAGCTGGACCTGGCTGTCGATGGGCTCGCTGCCGTCGAGGAGGGCGCGCAGGGGCTTCTTCTCGGGCGCGCGGTCCCAGGTCTGCGGCGCGAACAGGTAGCAGGGGTGGTCGGCGGGGTAGGACTTCAGGAGCCGCTCGCGCATGGCGGCCAGCAGCTTCTTGCCGCGCGCGTCCGTGCCGCTGGTCGAGAAGTACACGCCGGCGGGCAAGGACGGGTCGAGGACGAAGTCCTTCTCCAAGAACACGCGGGCGTCGAACACGGAGAAGCCGTCGAAGGAGTGGCCGAGGATGAGGCCCATCGAGGCGAGCAC
>CAZTZW010000113.1:0-7936 GCA_964618085.1 uncultured Elusimicrobia bacterium | reverse complement strand
GGGGCGGGACGTAGAAGTAGTCGAAGGAGAGCACTGCGAGCGCCGCCGCCAGCGCGGCCGGCCGGTGCCGGCCCCGCAGCGCGACGACCAACGACCCGACCAGGTGGATCATGGCCAGGTCGGTCAGGGTCAGCGCCGGGAGCAGCGCGAGACCGGCCGCCGTGCAGGCGGCGATGGCGGCGGCGGCCAGACCGTATTCACGCAAAGGCATGGGCTATTTTACCTTTAAGGCCCACCGCCGCAGGGCGACGACGGCCCAGACGCCCTCGACCGCGCCGAACGGCCAGGCCCCCTGCATGAAGCCGTACAGCGAGGCCAGGACGCAGGAGCCGGAGAACGCGAGCACGAACCAATGCGAACGGTCCTCCAGCGCGTAGCAGACGAGCATCGCGCTCACCGCGAAGAGGCCGAACGCCGTCAGCTCATCCATGTCTCATAGCCGGATGAGCAAGGCGAGCGTGATTCGGTTCTCGGTGTTGCGCAGGTCGGGCGTGAAGCCCGCCACGGCCGAGCCCGGCGCGCCCTGGTTGCCGCCCGGCGGGGTGATGCCGCCCGGCCCCGCGAAGTAGTTCACGTTCGCCTCGCGGTGGTTGTACTCCGCGCGCCAGGTCACGTACTGGTTGGGCATGTAGTCGGCGGTCACCGAGGCGTCCCACGCTTTGAACTTGTCGCCGGGGTTCTGGGTGAAATGCCCCGAGGTGCCGGAGAAGGAAGTGGCGCCGTTGATGGGCGGCAGCAGCACGAGGTAGCGCCCCGGGTTGTTAATCTGCCCCCCGCCCAAGGTGAGCCCGTACTTGTTCTTGGCGAACCAGGTGCGCTGGTAGAGCATCCAGCCGATGAAGGACTGCTGGGGCCGTGCGTCCTTGCCGAGGCAGCTCACGCCGCCCCCCTCCTCGCAGCCCGCGTCGACCGTGACGGAGAAGGCGGCCTTGCTGACGCCCGCGGCGTTGGGACGGTCGAGGTATTTGTAGAGCACGCTGTTGTCGGTGTGCATCCGCTGGCGGCGCGGCTGGCCCGGCGTGTCGTGGCCGTAGTAGTTGTTGGTCAGGACGGACCAGTCCCCGCTCGGGCGCCACAGCACCTGCAGGCCGAAGCCCGGGTCCTCGTTCTGCTTGTTGTAGGTCTGGAAGCCGTTCACCAGCCACGGCTCGATCTTCAGCGTCTCGGTCGGGAAGAACTGCGCGCGCAGGCCGTTGAAGAACCAAGGCGTGTTGGCCGATACATAGGAGGGCGAGTAGGCCCAGTTCTCGTTCTGGTAGTAGCTGAACAGGCCGACGTAGCTCATGAAGATGCCCGCGTCGAGGTTGACGCCGTGCATGACGTCCCAGTGGTAGCCGCCGTAGGCCTCGGAGAGGTAGCGATAGGCGTCGTCGCTCCTCCACTGGCCGCGCTGGGCGCTGGAGTCGTTGCGCGGCGTCATCTGCGAGTACATCCCGAACTGGGTCATGAGGCGCCCGCGTACGTTCCCGTAGTGCAGGTCTCCGCCGACGCCCAGCTGCTGGAGCTGGAGTTCGTTGGTGCGGCCCACCTCGCAGATGCCGACCAAAGAATGGTCCTTGGGGTTGTTGAAGCTGTAGGTGTAGTTCACGTCGGCCATGAACTGGCTGGTGAAGTACTCGTTATTGATGAGCGGGTCCGTGACGCGGCTGTTGCCGTTGACCCAGGTGAAGTCGGCGAAGGCGAAGGGCTCCGACTTGGTCTGCGGGACCTTCACCCGTTCGCGGCTCATCGGCGCCTTGGCGCCTTCCAGCGCGGTCAGGCGCTTCTGCAGCTCTTCCACCTGGCGGCGCAGGTCGGCGTCCTGCGCGCGGGCGGCGGAGACGAAGGTCAGGAGAAGTCCGAAGAGTATGTTCATGGGGTTACGATAGCGGCAGCCGCCGTTGAGGAACCATAGCGGGGGCCTTATCGCGGCGTTACTGCACGCGCACGGGCAGGACGATGGCCTGCACGCCGTTGAACTGTAGGCGCCGCTGGATGGCGTCGGCGGTCTCGGCGTGGAGGATGGGCTGGTACCAGCGCTGCTCCTTGAAGATGAGCTTGCCGGTGAAGACGATCATGCGCGGGAACTCGCGCGACAGGTCGATGAGGGTCTTCTCGAGCGTGTCGATGGTCTCCGTGCCGATGGCCAGGCGGGAGTCGGCCTCGAGGCCGTTCTGCCGGGCCCACGCGACATAGTCCGCCAAGTGGCGACGCTTCTCCGCTTCGAGCTCGCCGACGGCCTCGCTCCCCTTGAAGTTCCCGGAGTCCACGACGCCCACGGAGACGAACATGAAGTTCTTGAAGTAGCCGGGCAGCAGGCGCTGGATGGCCAGCACGTGGTGCAGGCCGTAGCCGGAGAAGCTGGAGACGGTCAGGACGGCGGTGGGCGCTTTGCGGTCGAGGACGGACGGTCCCTGCCGCTCGGCGTCGAGAGGCGACGCCTCCACGAGCTTCTCGAGTCCCCGCATGCTCTCCCCCACCTCGCGGTAATGCTTGCGGATGCGGAAGCACAGCAGGATGGTCGCGCTGGTGATGACGGCCGTGACCCAGCCGCCCTCGAGGAACTTCTCGTACAAGGTCACCGCGAGGATGCAGACGCACATCACGAGGCCGGTGCCGTGGATGACGAGCTGGCTGCGCCAGCGGGGCTCGGTGCCCCGGTTGATGATCCAATGGCGCGCCATGCCCAGCTCGGTCAGGGAGAAGGTCAGGAACACGTTGATGGAGTACATGACGACGAGGGTCGTGATGTGGCCTTTCGTATAGATGAGAGTGGCCATCGCCGCCGCTCCCATCAGGAAGACGCCGTTCTGGGTGACCAGCCGGTCCGAGAGCCGCGAGAAGCTGTGCGGCGCCCAGGAGTCCACGGCCATGTTGGAGAGCACGCGCGGCCCGTCCAAGAAGCCCGCCTGCGCGGCGACGATGAGCAAAGCCGCCTCCGAGAACAAGGTCAGGACCACGAGCGCGTGGCCGAACCGCCCCCAGCTTCCGTAGAGGTTCTCGAGCAGCACGGCATTCATGGTCTTACCCTGGGCCGGCGCGGCGTTGACCAGGAGGTAGCCGAGCAGGATGCCGCCGGCCGTGAAGGCGAGAGACGTCGCCATCAGGAACATCGTGCGCTTGCCGGTCTGGACCCGCGGCTCGCGCAGCATGCCCACGCCGTTCGAGACCGCCTCGATGCCCGTGTAGGTGCCGCCCCCCATCGAGTAGGCCCGCAGCAGGATGAAGGCGACGGGCGCGAAGCCGAGCGTCGCGACGGAGGAGCGGAACTCGGTCGTCGCCCCGGAGAAGACCTGCGGCAGCTGCGGCAGATGGCTGCCCACGGCGTAGAGGATCATGACCACGTGGGTGGCGACGAAGACCAGGAAGATGGGCACGAGCAAGGTCACCGATTCGCGCACGCCGCGCAGATTCAAGACGAGCAGGAGTACCAGCGCCGCTCCCGCCGCCAACAACTTCGTGCCCGCCCATTGCGGCGGCAGGAACGAGTAGATGGCGTCGCAGGCCGAGGCGATGGACACCGAGATGGTGAGCACGTAGTCGACCAGCAAGGCGCAGCCGGACACCACGCCGGCCTTCTCGCCGAGGAGCTTGGTCGCGACCAGGTAGCCGCCGCCTCCCCCGGGGAAGTGCTCGATGAGGTTCGAGTAGGCGATGGAGATGACGAAGATGGTGACCGCCGTCATGATGACGAGCAGGAGCGCCAAGTGGGTGTGGGTCCCCAGCGCGCGGAAGGCTTCGTCCGGGCCGTAGGCGGACGAGGAGAGGCCGTCGGCCCCCAAGCCGACCCAGGCCAGGAAGGCGGCCAAGGATATCTTGTGGAAGACGTCCGGGTCGCGGATGTCGCGCGGCTTGCCCAGCAGGAGCTGCTTCAATCGGTCGAACATAGACCGACGGTACCCCGGGAGGGCGTTATAAAGCCATTATCAGCTACACTCCGGTGATGCCGCCCCAGGTCAAAGACGCCGCGCTCAAGAGACGCCTTCTGAAGGGGCTCATGGTCTTGGACGCCTCCCAGGAGGCGTACTTGGAGCGCTCCCCCGACGGCGCGCGCGCCTTGGTCTTCTTCGACGCCATGGACGTGGGGCAGGGGCACGGCTACTGGCGCTCGCGCTTCGCCGTGGTGGACGCCGAGCACCGGAAGGTGCAGGAGTTCGGCTTCGTCTACGCGACGAGCGCGGCCGGCGACTGCGCCTGGGCGCCGGACTCCGGGCACGCGGCCGTCGCCGTCTCCGAAGGCATCATCATCTGGCGCGAAGGGAAGTTCGCCTGCGTGCGCGTGAAGTCGTGGGGCCGCAACCCGGCGCTGGTCTGGAAGGACGAGAAGACCTTCGTCGCCAAGGACTTCGAGTACGTGACCTTGGTCCGCGGCGGCGGCGAGCCCGGGAAAGAGAAGACCGGCAAGGCGACCATCCGGCTCGACCAGCTCAAGTTCTACCCGGTGAGCCAGACCGGCGCGATCGCCTATCTGCTCGAGCTGCAGCCCATCCTGACTCCCGAGCTGTTCGTCGACTGAGCCGCGCGCGCCGGCCGCTTCAGCGACCGTCCGCGAGCATCGCGCCGAGGCAGCCGGCGACCGTCCGCAGCAGGCGGCGCTCCTCGGGGAGGAACGGCCCCTCGCCGGCGTCCGGGTGCGGCCGGGCGTAGCGCACCTCCACCGAGCCGAGGACCTTGCCGCCGGAGGCGAGCACCAGCTCGGAGAGCGCGGCCCCCTCCTCGGGGAAGCCGGGGGTGGCGTACTCGCGCCCGCGCCATACCGCCTTGGCGTACGCGTCGCCGGCGTGCAGCCAGGCGCGGGGCAGGAGGTCGACGACGCGCGCGACGCGGCCCTCGGGCGGGAGCGCGGCGTCGCGCAGGGCGCGCACGACCTCGTAGACGCAGTCCAGCTCCTTGAGGCGCTCGTTGAGCGCGCGCGTGCGGGTCTTGAGCGAGCCGCCCATCCAGTCGGACTGGTCCTCGGCCGCGCGCAGGCGCTGGCGGAGCTCGACGAGTTCCGCGTTCATCTCCGCGATGTGGCTCAGCAGGCGTTCGCGGCTCAGGTCGTCGGGCGTCTCGGCCATGAGCCCAGTCTACGCACCGCGCCCGTCTTTGTCAACGCGCGCGTGCGCGCGGCGGGTCTTCTAGACGCTACCAGCGGCCCATGCCGCAGCCGATGCTGAAGTGGCCGTGGTCGTAGTGGTAGTTCGTGTGGTTGGCGGGGGAGCAGCCCATGAAGCACTGCTTCCAGATGACCTTCATGCCGGACTGCTTGATGCAGAGGAGGACCTTCTCGAACTGGGGCGAGGTGAGGGCCATGTGGACGGTGTTGCCGCACTTCATGCCGTGCACGTCGATGGCCTTGCCCTCGCCGTGACACATGGCGCTCTGGCGCCAGATGCCGTAGTTGTAGGGCTGGCAGTCGTCGGTGTTCATCACCTGCTTGGCGCAGGGCTTGAACTTCTCCATGAATGGAGCCCAGATGGGAGCGTTCGTGTTCCTGGGGTCGACGGGCTGATGCCCGCCGGGAGAGTGCACGCCGTTGGGGTTCTGCGGCGGTATGGCGCTCGCGGGCAGCTCGGTCCTGGACGGGAACGGCCAGAGGCCTTTACCATCGGTGTACGGCTGGTTGGGGTTCAGGATGGGCGCCAGGTCGCCCGTGCCCGGCTCGGGGGTCCAATTGGCCGCGTTGGGTCCCGGGACGTTGCTGACGACGGGTCCTTTCTTGACCGGGGGCGTGACCGCGAGCGGGCGGACTTCCGCGGTCGGATTGGCCGAGACGGCGAGAGTGTCGGTGAGCGTCTTGCGCAGCGCCTTGGTCGGGTCCTCCGTCCGCGCGGTCCGTCCGGCGGCGTTGTCGAACAGCCGGTCCAGGATGCTCGTCGTGGTCACGTCGGGGTTCTTGAGCTTGTCGCTCGCCTGCGTCAACGTCGCGGCCAGATTGTCGAGCTTGCGCGCGCCCGTGAAAGCCCGGGTCACGGCGTCAGGGGTCATGGCGCCTTCGGGACGCAGGGCCACTTCGGTGTCGCCGGGCAGAGCGGCGACGCGGTCGTCGCAGCCCTCGCCGCTGTCCAGCATGTCGGGCGGCTCGGTCGCGCCTTCGGGCTGGTCCCCGCCGGGCCTGCGAGGCCTGCGCAAGAGCAGCACGGGCGCGCCGGGTCCGCAGGCGGCCGTCACCAGGGCCGCGCGTTCCTTCTTAGGGTCCTTTACGGGAGTGTCAGGCGGGTCCCCCGCCCAGGCGGACGGCGCCAGCAACAGGACCATCAGAAGGGCTCGGGGCATGACGAGATTGTAGAGGCCTGCGTGTGAGTGCGCAAGGGCCATTTTCGGTAAAAAACTCGTAAAAATGACCGAGTTTGCTGGATGTTTCCTCTCTCCCGCGGCATACTGACGACATGCCCGTGACGCCCACGCCGGTGTCGCTCAAGAGACTGCACGTCTACGAGGTGTTCAACGTGGCCCGCAAGGAGAGCGTCCTCGCCTTGGCGGCCGATGAGAACGCCCGCGGCGTCGAGGAGCGCCTGAAGCAGGCGCCGCCTCCGGAGCTGCGGAGCTGGGATTTCGAGCGGGACGGCATCTCCGTGGAGCTCCTCGCCCCCCGCCTGCCCGAGGCCGCCGCCGAGGAGTTCGTGCAGCTGTACCTGAACAACATGCGCCACCGCACGTGGCGCTTCCACGTCTGGCGTCTCGACGCTTGAGCCCGGCCGCATGCTAGACTGGTCCTGATGAGGATCGGCATCGGCCTGGGTCATGGTCCCGACGCGGAGCGCGCCGCCGCCGAGGCCTCCCGCCAGGCCCTCAAGACCGTCCCGCGCCCCGACCTCACCATCGCCTTCGGAGGCATCCGCCTCGACCAGCGGCGCATCCACCGCGTCTTGTCCTCGGAGTTCGACGCCTCGCGCCTGCTCGGCGGCTCGTCCTACGCGGAGGTGACCAACGCGGGCGTCACCAAGGACACGGTCGCCGTGCTGTCCCTCGACTGGGGCGGGCCGGCGCCGCGCGTGGCCGAGGCCGTGGCCGGGACGTCGCGCCGCAGCGGGCGCGCCCTCGCGCGCTCCCTGTCCCCCGTGCCCGCCTCGGGGCGCCCTCTAGCCTTGTACTTCGGGTCGGTGGGCGAGGGCAGCGAGAACGACGCTCTCGTGGAGCTGCGCGCGGGGCTCGGCCCCGTCCCGCTGTTCGGCGGGATGACGTGCGGCGACTACGACCTCGGCCTCGGCCACGCGGATTTCTGGACGAACTACCAGTACGGCGCGCGCCTCACCCGCGACCGCGTGCGCGCGGCCGTGGCGGAGCTCCCCGGCGGGACCCGCGCGTCCTTCGCCTACGAGCACGTCTGGGACCCGGTGGGGCCGGCGTTCACCATCACGCGCGCCAAGCGGGGCCGCGTCTACGAGGTGGACGGCCGGCCGGTGCTCGACCTCTACCGCGGCCTGCTGGGCCGGGGGCACGACCGGGACTTCTTCGAGCAGATGATCCAGCGCTACGGCTTCGCCCTGGAGTCCGCGGGCGGGCGCACCCGCTTCAAGATACCCGTCGAGCTCGACTTCGACGCCGGGTGGATCGCCTTCGGCCCGGACGAGGAGCTTCAAGGACGGAAGGGCCGCTTGAACCTGACCAGCCGGCGCAGCCTGCTGGCGAGCGCGCGCTCGGCCGCCGAGCGCTGCCGCGCGAGCCTGGGCGGCTGCCGGCCCGACCTGGTCTTCATCGTGAGCTGCTGCACTCGCGGCGCCATCCTCCACAGCCGCCTGGGCGAGGAGATGGACCAGGTCCGCAAGGTCTTCGGCCGGGAGACGCCCGTCTTCGGCTTCTATTCAAGCGGGGAGGTCGTCCCGTCCTCGCCGCGCCCGCCGCGCAAGGACGCGGAGGGCTACCCGGCCTCGGACTTCCACACCATGACCATGACCATGGCGGCGCTGTCCTTCACCGGGCGCACGCGCGTCGGTCCCCTGCCGCGCCGCGCGTCGGGCGCGGCCGCGGCGGA
>CAZTZW010000112.1:0-7957 GCA_964618085.1 uncultured Elusimicrobia bacterium | reverse complement strand
ATGAGCTCGTCGGGTTTGACGCCCTCGGCCTCGGCGCGGTAGCTGAGGACCAGCCGGTGCCGCAGGACGGGCCGCGCCACGGCCGCGACGTCCTCCACGGCGACGGCGAGCCGGCCGTCGAGCAGGGCGCGCGCCTTGGCGGCGACGACGAGGGACTGGCTGGCGCGCGGGCCGGCGCCCCAGGAGACCAGGGGACGCACGGCTTCGGGGCAGAGGGGGTCCTTGGGACGCGTGGCGCGGGAGAGCGCGACGGCGCGGTCGACGACGGCGTCCGGGACGGGCACGCGGCGCACCAGGTCCTGCAGCTCCAGCACCGCCTTGGCGTCGAGGACCTTCTCGAGCTTCGGAGCGGCTCCGCCCGTCGTCTCCACGACGATGCGGCGCTCCTCCTCGAGGGTGGGGTAGTCCATCAGGGACTGGAGGAAGAAGCGGTCGAGCTGGGCCTCGGGGAGGGGGTAGGTGCCCTCCTGCTCGATGGGGTTCTGCGTGGCCATCACGAAGAAGGGCTGGGGCAAGGTATGCGTGACGCCGCCGGACGTGACCTGGCCCTCCTGCATGGCCTGGAGCAAGGCCGCCTGGGTGCGCGGCGGCGTGCGGTTGATCTCGTCGGCGAGCACGAGGTTGGAGAAGACCGGGCCCTTGATGAAGCGCAGGGAGCGCGCCCGCGAGACGGGGTCCTCCTGCAGGATCTCGGTGCCCGTGACGTCGGAGGGCATGAGGTCGGGGGTGAACTGGATGCGCGAGCTCTCCAGGTCCAGGATGCGCGCGAGGCTGGTGACCAGCAAGGTCTTGGCCAGGCCGGGCACGCCCTGGAGCAGGCAGTGCCCGCGCGAGAACAAGGCGATGAGGACTTCCTCGACCACGCGGTCCTGGCCCACGATGACCGCTCCCAGCTGACGGCGCACGGCGTCGCGCGCGCCGGAAAGGCGCTCCGCGAGGGCGAGGTCCTTGGTCTCGGGGCTCATGCGGAGACGTTAGCGTTTTTGCGGCTCCGACTCCAGACGGCCAGCCCCAGCAGGACGCACGCCGCCGCGGCTCCGGCCAGGAGGAGGCGGCGGTCGCTCGCCTGAGCCTCCAGCGGGATGGCCGGCGTCGCGGCGAGGATGCCGGGCACCGTGTTGGGCCCGGACTTGAGCGCCGCCAGGACCCCCGTCAGGAGCTCGTCGGCGGCGGGGCCGCGGGCCAGGAGCGAGTAGCCCCAGTAGCCCCATGGGAGGAAGCCCACCGCGAAACGGCCGGCGGCCGCGTCCGTCAGCCGGGTCCACGAGTAGACGGCCACGGGACCGGCGGGGGTGGGGGCGCCGGCCGGAGAGGACGCCGAACCCTCGACCGCGCCCGCCGCGGAGGCCGCGACCGCGCGCACGATGGCGGCCTGCTCGCCGACGGGCGTGCTGTCGTCCTCGATGCGCTGGAACAGCAGCTGCGAACCCGCTCCCTCCATGACGAGGACGAAGCCGTCCGCCTTCTCCTTCTCGGTCAAGGAGCGAGAGCGAAGTCCGCCGCCGAGGGCCACCTCGAGCTGGCCGTCGGAGCTGCGCGCGACGCCGCTCTCCTGCACCGCGCCCTCGACGCGGGGGTAGGAGACGGCCTCGAAGAGAGAGGCGAGCATCGCCTCGGGCGCCGCGCTGTTGAGCGTGGCCGCCAGGGTGGTCCCGCCCGCCTCGACCAGCGCGACCACCAGCCGCGGCTTGCCGTCGAGGTCGGCGCGCAGGAGATGGGCGACCACGCCGTTGCGGAAGGTCCGGCGCTCCACGCGCCCGTCGCTCTTGAAATCCAGGCGCGCTCCGGCGCGGATGCCCTCGAAGACGTCGCGCAGGTACAGCCGGACGGCCCCCGCGTTGTCGAGCGGCACGCCCACGACGCGCATGAGCTGGAAGGAGCTCTGCTCCGGCCCCCGGAGCCCGGCCACGTACAGCGGGTTGCGGTTCTTGGTCGCGACGCGCGCCCAGCCCGGGGGGGGGTCGACGCGGATGTCGGGCGCCGCCGCGCGCGCGCCCGCCAAGGGGACGGCGACGAGCAGGGCGGCGAAAAGCTTTCCTCTCATATGGCGCGGCGCCGTAGTTTAACAGCCCGCGGCGGAACTTTCAAGCGAGCACAGTTGTATAATCCGGGCATGGGACATAACGTCGGCATCAAGGAAATCATCATCGCCGGAGGCCCCGTCCTCGCCGGCATGATCGCGCTGTCTATCTACTGCATGGCTCTGGTCTGGGAGCGCTGGCGCTACTTCGGCCGGATGACGAGCGGCTACGAGACCTTCCTGGCGCGCGTGCGCCAGCTCGCCGCCGACGGGAAGCTCAACGACGCCGCGACCTTGGCCCGCGGGCACAAGGGCCTGGCCGCCGCGGCGGTCACCGCCACGCTCACCGGCCCCACCAACCGCGACGAGCGCCGCCGCGCCGCCGAGCGCGCCATCGGCCGCGCCGTCTCCGAGCTCGAACGCGGGATGTCCAACCTGGGAACCATCGCCACGGTGGCGCCCTTCATCGGCCTGTTCGGCACCGTCATCGGCGTCATGCGCGCCTTCAAGGACCTCGCGAGCGCCGCGGGAGCCGGGCCGGGCGTGGTCGCCGTCGGCATCTCCGAGGCGCTGGTGTGCACGGCCGCGGGCCTGCTCGTCGCCATCCCCGCGGTCGCCGCCTACAACCACTTCAACACCCGCATCGCGCGCTTCGAGGAAGAGCTCGGTTGGATGGCCGAGGAAGTGCTCGAGAGCCTCTCCGGCTCCCACGCCAAATGAAGGTCGAGACCGGAGGCCGCCGGCGCCGCCGTCATGTCATCGCGGAGATGAACCTCGTCCCGCTCATCGACGTGTCGCTCATCCTCGTCATCATCTTCATGGTGCTGACGCCCATCCTGGTGCACTCCCAACTCACGGTCAAGCTGCCCAAGGCCAGTTCGGGCGCGCCCGCGTCGGCCGACTCGGCGGTCACCGTGCAGATATCCCGCTCAGGCAATGTCACGGTCGAGGGCGTCGCCGTGCGCTGGGAGAAGCTCGAGCGCGAGCTGACCTTGCGCGCCTCGAAGTCTTCCGGCAAGACCGTGCTCGTGCAGGCGGACCGCCTCACTCCCGTCGAGAAGGTGGTCCAGGTGCTCGACATCGCCAAGAAGCTCGGCGTGGGCAAGCTCGGCATCGGGGTGGTGCCCGAGGACTCGTGACCGACCCGCTGAGGCCCTACCTCTACCGCTCCTTCGCCGCGCACGGCGCGCTGCTGGCGGGGCTCGCGTTCTTCGGGGGACGCGCGGCGGTGAAGTCGGACAAGGTCTACACCATCGACTTCGTCGGCGCCACCAGCATCCAGTCCGCGGGCCCGGCCGCCGCGGCGCCCAAGGGGCTGGACTTCTCCGAGCCGACGCCGCGACCCGCGCCGCAGGCCGACCCGGACGAGTGGGCCTCGGGCCGCCGCAAGCCCGGCAGCTACGCCTTGCCGCGACCGAGCCTGCTCAAAGGCTGGAAGGACACGGCGCTGTCGGCGCCGCTGAAGCCCTCGATGAGCCAGGCCCCCGGGACCACGACGCCCGGCGCGGCTCCCGGCGGGACCTCCGGCGACGCGGGGGTGGCCACCGACCTCCCCAATTTCCCGTACCCGTGGTACATCTCGCAGATCCGCCTCATGCTGTGGCAGGCCTGGCAGAAGCGCATGCCCGGAGGCGGGGGGGAGGGCGTCGTCGTCTTCTCCATCATGAGGAACGGCTCGCCCACCGACCTGCGCATGTCGTCGAGCTCCGGCGACGCCGCCTTCGACACGGCCGCCCTCGAGTCCGTACAGGCCGCGGCGCCCTTCCCGGCTTTGCCGTCGGGCTTCGGCGAGGCCTTCCTGAAAATACACCTTACCCTGCGATCTCAATGAGCGCGCTCCTGCGCATGCTCGTCGTCGGCGGCCTGGTCTATGGCGGCTTCGCCGTCGCCTATCCCGATTGGGAAGGGACCGTGTACCCCGCGATGACGCTCTCGCTCATCGCCGGCGGCGCGGTCGGAGTCTGGTTCCTCCACAAGATCTTCGACCTCAGCGAAGGCACGGCCAAGATCGCGCTCGAGCTGGGCTTCGTCGTGGTCGTCGTCCTCTGGGTCGGCTGCACCATGCCGCAGAAGTCCGGCAAGTCCCCGTTCGGCCAGTGGGCCGAGGGCGCGCGCCCCAAGCAGGCCGACGCCAAGCGCGGCTTCAAGCGTCTCGGCGTGGACCCCGACAACGTCGTGGCCGACAAGCTCGTCGGCCTCTTCCCGCGCTAGCCGCGCACCGCGCTCAGCCGCGTTCTTCGACGGAGATTTGCGGATTCTTTGAATGGCGTTCCGGCCGTCCGCGGGGTATACTGGGAGTGTCGGCGGGACCCGATAGGGGCTCTCGCCGATCCTGGCCGAACGATTCGAAAGGGAACTCGCGAAGAGACCCTAGGGGACCGAACCACAAGGAGAGGCGCCCCAGGAGGACCCCATAGGGGACTCCATCGATCGCTCGGCCTCGTCCGTTCTAGGCGCGGTCCCGGGAGGGTCCATGAACTTCCTCATCCACGTGCTCGTCAGCGCGCTGGCGGTGTTCGTGACGGGACGCCTGCTGCCGGGCGTGACGGTCGACGGCTTCGGCACGGCGGTCGTGACCGCCCTCGTCCTCGGCCTCATCAGCAGCGCTCTAGGACCCATACTCCTCACGCTGACCTTGCCGCTCAACGTGGTGACCCTCGGTCTGTTCACCTTCGTCATCGTCGCCGCCTTGGTCATGCTGACGGCGGCTTTGGTGCCGGGCTTCCATGTCGCGGGCTTCTGGTGGGCGCTGGGCTTCGCCCTCGTGCTCTCCGTGCTCAACTCCGTCTTCCACGGGCTGGCGCGCGCATGAACGCTTCACGGCTCGCCTCATCGGCCCTGCTGCTGTTGGGCGCCGCGCTCTTGGTCTGGGGCTGGGACGCCTACCGCGCGCCGAGCTCCGCCGTCTCGCGCCTGTTCACGGGCGCGCCCACGGACAAGGCCCTCGTCCTGCTGATCGGCGGGGGGATACTGACCGCCGCGGGACTGCGCGGCATCTCGCGTCTCTGAGACGTCGTCCTGGCGGCCGATATCAAGAAGGCGCTCACCTGCCCCTTCCGCCCGGCGCGCAGATGGGGTATCATTCAGGGGTCGCACCCGATCTGGAGAGGTGGGTGAGCGGCTGAAACCAGCGGTTTGCTAAACCGCCGTATGAGTGCAAACTTGTACCGAGGGTTCGAATCCCTCCCTCTCCGAATTTCTTTCTTTACCCGAGTGATGGAAATTCGGGTCTACTGGGCCGATCTTGTGGGCCGAGTCGACGCCGATGATTCCTCACTGAGATGAACATGAACGGCCAGCACTCTACTTTCGAAGAGTTCTGGCCGTTCTATGTTTCCCAGCACCTCCACCCTGTGAGCCGGAAACTGCACTTCGTGGGGACGACGTTGGCGCTCCTGACGCTCGCCGCCGGACTCGTGCTGTGCGATCCGTGGATCCAACTCTCGGCGCTCATCTTGGGCTATGGACCGGCGTGGGCGGGGCACTTCTTCTTCGAGAAGAACCGGCCGGCGACCTTTCGCTACGCCTTCATGTCGTTGCGCGCGGACTTCCGCATGTGGTGGTACACGCTCACCAACCAGATGGACGCGGAACTCCTGTTGCTGATGCCGAAGATCAAGGCCCTTCGGGCCGAAAAGTAACCCGCCGTCCTGGCCTGTTACTAACGATAATCTTTGCTCTGGCGCAGTTACTAACGATAATCTTGCTTCGCCGGCGAAGTGAGCCGCTGAGGCGGCCTCCTATCTTTTTAACCGAACCTCGTTCGGTAAAAAACTCGCTCCAGAGCGAGTCATCGCCTAGGTTCCAAGTTCCGGCGGGGGGTATGCCGCTAAGTCCCGATGTAAGCTAGGTGTCTGACCCCTAGCTTACGTCGGCGAAGAACTTGCGCAGGTCCTCGAGGCCTTCGAGGCGCTTGCAGGAGGGGAGGGACTCCACGAAGAACTTGCCGTAGCCTTTGTGGAGGAGGCGCGAGTCGAGGACGACGACGGCGCCTCTATCGGTCGAGGAGCGGATGAGGCGGCCGAAGCCTTGGCGGAACTTCATGACGGCCTTGGGCAAGGACCAGTCGCGGAAGTACTCGCGCCCGTTCTCCTCCAGCCAGCGCTTGCGCGCCTCCTCGACGGGGGAGGAGATGTTGGGGAAGGGGAGCTTCACCAGCACGACGCAGGACAGCGCGGCGCCCGGCACGTCCACGCCCTGCCAGAAGGTGTCGACGCCGAGGAGGACGGCGTTGCCGGCGGCCTCGAACTGCTCGAGCAAGGCGTCGTGGCCGGCCGCGCCCTGCGCCCAGACGGGACGCCCCTTCACCTTCTTCCGCAGAATGGCGTGGACGCCGCGAAGGACGCGCCAACTCGAGAAGAGGATGAACACGCCGCCCGGCACGGCCTTGATGACGTCGGCGCAGGCCTCGGCCACGGCCTGGGCGTGCGCCTTCTCTTCCTTCTGCGCGGGCACGCCGTCGGCGAACCACAGCGCCGCCTGCGAGCGGTAGTCGTAGGGAGAGTCGAGCACGAGCTCGGAGGCGTCGGGCAGGCCGACGCGCGACTTGAAGTCCTTGAGGCCCTCGTCGCCGGTGGACAAGGTCGCCGAGGTGAGGATGCACGGCACGCCCTTGGAGAACAGGCCGTCGGCCAGGCGCTTGCCCACGTCGAGGGGCGCGGAGCGCAGCTCGGGTCCCTGCCGCGGCCAGGCCACCCAGCGCGCGGTCTCGGCGCCCGCGCCGGGTTTGAGGATGTGGGCGAGGTCGGTGCCGAGGCTGACGAGGCGCGCGTGAAGGAGGCGCAGGTCGGTCTCCTCCGGGCGGCCTTCGAAGTCCGCCGCGGCATCGGCCAAGGCCCGGTCCAGCGCGAGCAAGGCCGCGGGAGGCGCGTCGGGCGTCTTCTCCAATAAACGCCCCGAGCTCTCGTCATCCGGTCCGGTCAGTCCTCGGTCCTGAGCCATGCCTTCTAGGAATCGAGCCACGCCTACCAAGGCCTCGTGCGCGGCGTCGGCGAGAGGCTCGCGGCCCAGGACCTTGCCGGTCGCAGCGACTTCCTCGGCCAGGACCGACATGCGCCCCAACGAGACATGGGAGCCGTAGCGCGCGGTCGCGGCTTCCTCCAGGTTGTGGGCCTCGTCGAGGACGATGGCGTCGTAGGACGGCAGGCGCGCGCCCGACAGGAGCAAGGCGTGGTTGACCACGACGATGTGCGCCCGCTCGGCCTTCTCGCGGTCCTTGCGCCACAGGCAGCGGTCCCAGTACGGCCCGCCGGGGCCCATGCACACGTCGGTGTCGCGGTGGAGCTTGCGCCACAGCGTCTCGGGGACGAGCTCCGGGAGGTTGGAGCGGTGTCCGGTATCGGCCTTCTTCGCCCACTCGGCCAAGGACGCGACGACCTTCTCGCCGCCCTCGGTGACGAGGGAGGGCTGGGCCGCCAGGCGGGAGAGGCGCTGGACGCACAGGTAGTTCTCCGAGCCCATGAGCATGGCGTAGCGCAGGGGCAGACCGCCCTCGCCCAGGACCTTCATGACGGCGGGCAGTTCATGATGGAGCAGCTGCTCTTGAAGAGCGCGCGTGTGCGTGGAGACGAGCACGCGCTTGTCATGGCGCACGGCCCACAACGCCGCGGGCAGGAGGTAGCCCAAGGACTTGCCGACGCCGGTGCCCGCCTCGACGACGAGGTTGCGCTCCGTCTCCAGCGCGCTCCAGACGCCGCGCGCCATGGCCTCCTGCGGGGGGCGGACTTCGTGCCGCTTGAGCACGCGCGCCAAGGCGCCGCCGCCGAACACGTCGTCGAGGTCCACGGGACGATTATAGCGGACTGCCGCGGCTAGCGGCGGAAGGCGACGAGGGCGGAGAGGGCCGAGGAGTGTCCCGGCAGGCGCGGGACGGGGGAGACCGCGTCGAGCGCCTTCGCGCCCGCGGCGCGGGCGGCCAGCGCGGCGGCCAGCGCCGCC
>CAZTZW010000111.1:0-7965 GCA_964618085.1 uncultured Elusimicrobia bacterium | reverse complement strand
GGCGGCCGCGGCGCGCGCGGACCTCGAGCTCGAGCTGGCCGAGCGGGGCGCCCTGCGCGACCTCGTCTCTGGCGACCTGGAGCGCGCCAAGGCCGAGGCCTCGAGCCTCACGCGCTCGCGCCGGACCCTGTTCGAAGGGGGGCTGCGCGTCTCGGAGGAGACGCGCCTGCTGCGCAAGCAGTGGGAGATCATGAGCACGTGGCTGCGCCTCGACGACGAGGGCGACCGGGTGCACGTGATGAACGGCGACCAGACGGCCCAGAGCATGCCGCTCGACGGGGCGCGCCCGCGCGTCGTGGGCGGCGAGACCAAGCCGCTGCCGGCGCGGGCGACGGTCGTTTCGAAAGAGCGCTTCGCTCACCCGGAACGTCCCGTGTCGGATTCGGCCGGCGGCCTGCTCAACTGGGAGCCGCCGCAGGTGGGCTCCTCGGTCCGCGCCAATGCGCTGGGCGAATACGTGCTCTTCACCCGCGAGGGGCTCGTCATCCATGGGCCGCCCACCAAGAAGGCCGAGCACGAGGCCTACCCGCATCTCTGCCTGACCTTGCCCGCGCCGACCGCGCGCCGCCTGTACGCCGCGGCCTTCATCGGCACGCGCATCACCCTCGCATCGGAGAACAAGCCATGAGCCGTTTCCTCGCCGCCGCCGCCCTCGCCGTCCTGCTCGCCGGCGGCGCCTCCGCCCAGGAGGCGAGCGCGCCGGAGCCCAAGGCCTGGCCGGTCAAGCTCGGCACCCGGTTCACCGGCGGCAGCGGCGGCTACCGCAACTACGGCGGCTACGCGCAGGTCGGCTCGGAGTGGAAGCTCCGCGCGGGCTACTCGGGCTACACCTTCGACGGGAGCACGAACCCCGTCCATACCGGCTCGCTGCGCGCCGGCTATCAAGGCGAGCACCTCGGCCTCGGCGTCAGCGCGTCCTTCTCCCCGCTGGAGCAGGATTACCGCAACCGGAGCTGGGGCACGGAGGGTTCCTGGGCGTTCACTCCCGGGGAGGAGGACGCGGACGCCTGGCTCGAGGAGCTGGAGTTCAACGCCTGGTGGACCCAGACCCGTCACCATCAGACCGTGCCCGACACGGCCGCCGTCAGGACGACCCGCCGAGAGATCATCATCAACCAGCACGACCTGGGCCTGGGCGCGTCGGCCACGGCCGGCCCGCTCACTTTGTCGATGGACGGCTACGTCGTGCTCTACGACCAGGACAACTTCGGGGCCATCCTCGCGCTCTCGCGCAACCGTCCGCGCCTGAGCGCCACGGTCAGCCTCGTCAACGGCTTCCCGCGCAACGGGACGAACGTACGCCTCGACTACGAGGCGGCGCGCTGGCTCGTCCCCTACGTCTCGGTCTCGCGCACGGAGTACCAGGTGCTGGTCCAGCCCGTCTCGACGTCCTACGGCGGCGGCGCCGCTCTGCGCTACGGCCCGGTGGGCTTCGAGGCCGGCTACGAGCGCGCCCATCAGGCGGGCGCCGACGACACCTCCTATCTCACCCTCGGCGCGAGCGTGAGGTTCTGAACGCTCCCGCGGCCCGCCGCGCCCTGACGCGTCTCGACCTCCTCTGTCTGGGGGTCAACGCCATCGTGGGCTCGAGCATCTTCCTCTTCCCGGGCCTGCTTGCGGGCCGGCTGGGGACGGCGTCGCCCGCGGCGTTCGCCCTCACCGCGCTCCTGCTCGCGCCCGTCGGACTGTGCTTCGCGGAGGCCGCCTCGGCGCACGACCGTCCCGGCGGGCCGTCGCTGTACGCCGAGACCGAGTTCGGCCCGCGCTGGGGCTTCGCCGTCGGCTGGTTGTGCTGGGTCACCATGCTCGTGAGCTGGGCCGCGGTGGCCAACGGCGCGGCCGCCTACCTGCCCCACGCGGCCGAGCGGCCCTGGGTCGGGAAGGTCGTGGCCGTCGGGGCTATCCTGTTCTTCGGCCTCCTGAACCTGCGCGGCGTGCGCCTGGGCGCCTGGACGACGGATTTCTTCACGGCGGCCAAGCTCGTCCCGCTGGCCCTCATCGCCGGGGCGGGATTGATCGCGTTGCCTTCCTGGCGCCCGACGCCGGCCGCCGAGGGCTGGTCCGCTCTCGGCCCGGCCTGCTTCCTCGCCTACTTCTCCTATCAGGGCTTCGAGGCGGTGCCGGTACCCGCAGGAGAGGCCAAGGACCCCGCCCGCGACATGCCGTTCGCGGTGCTGGCGGCGTTGGGCGGCTCGGCCGTCCTGTACGTGCTCGTGCAGATCGCGGCCGTCAGCGCGGTCCCGGGCCTGGCCGGCATGGAGCGCCCCTTGGCGGCCGTGGGCGACGCCGTGTTCGGGCCGTGGGGCGGACGCCTCATCATCGCCGGGGCGACCGTCTCCATGCTCGGCTACGTGGCCGGCTCCGCTCTGGGGGGGCCGCGCTACCTGGCCGCGCTGTCGGAGGCGGGCCATCTGCCGGCGGTCCTAGCCGCGCCGCATCCTCGCTGGGGCACCCCTTCGGGCGCCATCTTGTGCTCCACGGGCATCGCGGCCGTCGCGGCGGCGAGCCTCGACTTCGCCCGCCTCGTGGATTTCGCCAACGTCGTCATCAGCGTCCAGTTCCTCGCCACCGCCGCCGCCGTCCTCGCGCGCCGCCGCCGGGGGGCGCCGTCGGGCTTCCGGGCGCCGGGCGGGGTGCTGACCCCGCTGGCCGCCATGGCCGCGACCCTCTGGCTCGGCGGGCAGGGGGGGTGGGCTCAGGTCGCCGTGACCGTCGCCGTCCTCGCCCTCGGCCTCGCCCTGCGCTCGGCGCTCGGGCGCTTGACATAATGTAATCAAGTCAGTTACACTCGCGGGGTCGTCCAAACCGTCACTGAGGAGACACCCCATGCGCCTGATGCTCGCCGCCGCCCTCGCCTTCTCCGCCGCCCCCGCCCTCGCCGCTCCCTACACCATCGACGCCGGCCACTCGAACGTGGGCTTCCGCGTCCGCCACTTCGTGGCCAAGACCACCGGCCGCTTCACCAAGTTCGAGGGGACCATCGACTACACCCCCGGCAAGCCCGAGACCTGGAAGGTCGACGCCAAGATCGACCCGGCCTCCATCAACACCGACAACGAGAAGCGCGACGGCCACCTGAAGTCCGCGGATTTCTTCGACGTGGAGAAGTGCCCCGCGATGGGCTTCAAGAGCACCAAGGTCACCGACGTCAAGGACGACACCGCCAAGCTCCACGGCGACCTGACGATGCACTGCGTGACCAAGCCCGTCGTCCTCGACCTCGAGGTCGGCGGCGTCTCCGGCGCCAAGGCGGGCTTCTCCGCCAAGGGCAAGATCGCCCGCAAGGACTTCGGCATCGTCTGGAACCGCGCCCTCGACAACGGCGGCGCCGTCCTGGGCGAGGACGTCGAGGTCATCCTGGACATCGAGGCCGACGAGGCCAAGGCCCCCGCCAAGAAGAAGTGACAAGGTCGGGGGTTGACAGCGCCGGGTCCATGCGCTAACCTTCCCACGCCTCGGGATACCGGGGTCCATGGACCAAAGACGGACAGGAGGCTGAATGATGAAGCGCACGCTGTTGGCCGTTGCCGTGCTCGCGATCGCGGGAGCCGCTCACGCCGGAAGCCAGAACGACGGCGGCTGCGGTCTCGGGAGCCAGCTGTTCAAGGAAGACAAGCCCGTGCATCAGATCCTGGCGGCCACCACCAACGGCACGTCGGGCAATCAGACCTTCGGCATCACCACCGGTACGCTCGGCTGCTCTTCCGGCGGTCTGCTGAAGTCCTCCAAGGAGCGCGAGGTCTTCACCGCCGCGAACTTCCGCGCCATCGAGCGCGAGATGGCCGCGGGCAAGGGTGAGCACCTGGCGTCCCTCGCGACCATGTCCGGCTACAAGGCCGACGCGTTCGCGGCCTTCGCCAAGGCGAACTACGAGACGCTGCTGCCCAGCGAGAAGACCACTCCCGCTGAGCTGCTGCGCAACATCGACAAGGCCGCGGCCGGCGTCCTCTAAGCCAAGGCTCCAACGTTGAAAACGGGGGCGGGCGGTCCTGGGATCGCCCGCCCCCTTCTTTTCCTCCTGCTGGCCCTCCCCGCCGGGGCCGCCGCGCCCGAGGACGTCCGGCGCAAGGCTCTCGAGTCGCGCCTGTGGGAGGACCCGGGCTGGACGCGCCTCCTCCATTATAAGGACGGCTTTTTCGGCGCGAAGGGCGACGCCACCGCGGGCCTCTACATCGCGCCCACGGGCCGAACCGACCTGAAGGCGGAGTTCGAGGCTTCGGTCGACGCCCTCTACGACACGGTCCAGGACGAGCAGGGGGAGACCGCCGCGTGCCGCCTGCCCGCGCGCTCGGCGTGGCTGCGCGAGAAGCTGGCCCTCGGTCCCGGCCCCGCCTGCCCCCGTTTCGAGGCCTGGCGCGACCTGCTCGACGCGCGTTCCGTCACCTTGGTGTTCGCGTCGGCCTACATGAACAACCCTTCGTCCATGTTCGGGCATACCTTCCTGCGCCTGGAGCGCGCGGGCGTGGGCGAGGACGAGCGCCTGCGCGACAACACCCTCAATTTCGGGGGCGAGACCGGCGACGACGGCGGCGTGATGTTCGCCTTCCGCGGCTTGTTCGGGCTCTATCCGGGCCGCTACGCCGCCGTCCCGTACTTCTTGAAGGCCGCGGAATACGGTCATATCGAGAGCCGCGATCTTTGGGAGTACCGGCTGGCCCTGCAGCCCGCCGAGGTCCGCCGTCTGGCGGAGCACGCCTGGGAGGTGGGCCGCTCGACGTTCCCTTATTACTTCCTGTCGAAGAACTGCTCCTACCAGCTCATGCCCTTCCTCGAAGCGGCGGCGCCGCGCCTGGATCTGTTCCCGGGCTCTCCGCCCATCGTGGGGCCGGTGGACACCGTGCGGGCGGTGGTCGACACCCCGGGCCTGGTGACCGAGACGGTGTACCGCCCGGCCCACGCCACCGTGATGCGCCAGCGGCGGGCCTTGCTGACGACGGCGGAGCGGCGCGCGGCCGAGGCGTACGCCGGCGGACGGACCGAGGAGGGAGACGCCCGCACGGAGGGCCTGCCTTCGGCGCGGCGGGCCTTGGTGCTCGACGCGGCCCAGGACTACGTCCTTTATAAGAAGGGGTTCTCGCCCGACGTCGGCACGGAGGTCCGGGCCTTGGAGCGCACCATCCTCCTGCGCCGGGCCAAGGTCCCCGACCTCCCGGTCGACCTGGCGCGGCCGTCCTGGGCGGCGCCGCCGGACACCGGACACCGCCGCAAGCGCCTGATGCTGGGCGGCGGCGCGCGCCGGGGGGGCGGTTTCGCGGAGCTCGCCTGGCGGCCGGGCTATCACGACTTCACCGACGAGGGCCACGGCTTCCTGCCGGGCGCGGGCATCGAGTCGATGTCCTGGCGTCTGCGCTACGACGGCGAGGAGCGCCGCCTCTACGTGCGCGACGCGCGCGTCATCGAGATCCTCTCCGTCGCCCCGTTCGACCCCTGGCTGAAGACGCCGTCCTGGGCGGTGGGGACGGGCCTGGAGACCGCCTTCGAGAAGGGCCGCCCCGCGTCGGACTCCCTCGTCTACGAGGGGCACGCGGGCTCGGGGCTGGCCTTCGAGCCCTTGCCGGGCCTGCTGGCTTTCGGCATGACGCAGTTCGAGGGGGCGGCGGGAGCGGTCCTGCGCGAGGGTTGGCGGGTCGGCGGCGGCCTGCGCGGAGGGTTCTCCTCGGTCCTGGGCCGCGGTTATACCGCCTTCCTGGACGGCGGCCTGTCCGGCTTCGCCTGGGGCGATAAGACGCCCAATCACCGCCTGCGAGCGGGCCTGAACTACGCGCCGAGGCGCGACCTGGCCGTGCGCGTCGAAGGGCTCATGCGCGGACCGCACCGGGAGGGAGGCCTCTATGCGGTCCTATACCATTAAGACCGGCCTCCTCCTGTCGGCGCTGGTCCTCGCGGGCTGCTCCGGCTGCTCGGGCGTGTTCCTCCAGCCCGACCGCGTCCTGCACGGGCGTCCCGAGCAGGTGGGCGCGCGCTGGGAGGAGGCGTTGTTCCCGTCGGCGGACGGCACGCAGCTCATGGGGATGTTCCTGCCCGCCCGGCCCGGCCCCGGCAAGGGGGTGGTGGTCCAGTTCCACGGCAACGGCGAGAACATGACCTCTCACTTCGTCTTCGTCTGGTGGCTGACCTTGGAGGGCTGGGACGTGTTCGCCTTCGACTACCGCGGCTATGGCGCGTCGCACGGCAAGAAGTCCCTGGCCGGCTCGGTCGACGACGGCGTCGCCGCCCTGCGCTGGGCGCGCGCGAAGGCCGCGGGCCGCCCGCTCGTGGTCGTGGGGCAGAGCCTAGGCGGGGCGCTGGCCTTGGCCAGCCTGGAGAAGGACGGGGGGGAGGGAGTGAAGGGCCTCATCCTCGATTCGACCTTCGCTTCCTACCGCGTCATCGCCCGGGAGAAGCTGGGCCAGCTCTGGCTGACCTGGCCGCTCCAATACCCGCTTTCCTTCCTCATCGGGGACTCCCTGGCGCCCGAGCGCCTGGCGGCGCGCCGCAAGCCCGTGCCCCTGCTGATGTTCCACGGCGAGGGCGACCTCGTCGTGCCCCAGCACCACGGGCGGCGCCTCTTCGACGCGGCCGCCGGCCCCAAGGAGTTCGTCTCGGTGCCCGGGACCGGCCACACCGAGGCCTTCGGCGCCCAGCGCGCCGCCCAGAAGGACCGCATCGTCTCCTTCCTCGCCGCGGCCTTGCGCTGACAAGGGAGGGCCTAGGCCGGCGTAGGCCCTCAGGCCTTGACGCGTCTACCCATCGGCCCAGGCGCGACCGTCATATCACGGTTATATATCAGTCATGAGAAAGCATCTCCACAAGAACGTGCTGGCTGAACGCCGCAGCGACGGCTGGGTCGAGAAGGACTTCGAAGGCACGGCCCGCATCCTGGTGGTCGAAGACGAGCCCGAGCTGCGCTCCGCTCTCCTGCGCTTCCTCTCCGCCTACGACTGCGAGATCGCCGAGGCCGGCACCGCCCGCGACGCGCTGGACGCGGCCGAGAAGCTCGACCCTCAGCTCATCATCCTCGATTTCGGCCTGCCCGACATGAACGGCTTCGAGCTCATCCGCCGCTTCCGCAACCGGCACGACAACGTGGCCACGCCCATGCTCATGCTCTCGGGCACCCCGCGCGCCTTCGAACTCTACGAGACGTTCGCCTGCGACCTCTCGGGGCTGGTGAAGAAGCCCGCGAGCTCGGACCTCCTTTATGAGGAGATCTGCCGGGCCCTGGGCGCGCGCCTGCGCCGCCGGGAAGGCGTCGCGGCCGAGCAAGGCGGCGCCTCCTTCGGTACCGCCGGCATCGGCGCCGAGGCGGAGTTGAAGAACCTCTTGGAGGCCGAGGGCCGCGAATGCGAGGTGGAGAGCGAGCGCTCTCCCGCCGACTCGCACGAGCAGTCCTCCCCGGACGCCGCTCCCGTCATCAAGCTGGTCAACGCCATCCTCGGCCTCGCCGTGGAGAAGAAGGCCAGCGACATCCATATCGAGCCCCAGGAGCGGGTGGTGCGCGTGCGTCTGCGCATCGACGGCTCCTTGGTGCCCCAGCTCGAGGTCCCGACGTCCATGGGGCCCGCGGTGGTCGCGCGCCTGACGGTCATGGCCCACCTCGACATCGCCGAGCGCCGCGTCCCGCAGGACGGCCGCTTCCGCATGCGCCTGCCGGACGACCGCAAGCTCGAGATCCGCATGAACACCTTGCCCAGCCGCTACGGCGAGAAGGTCGTGATGCGCCTCCTCGGACTCTCCAGCGTCCAGCGCGACCTGGCCTCCCTCAAGGCTCACCCGCGCGACCTCGAGTGCATCCGTCAATCATTGGCCAACCCCAACGGCCTCATCCTCGTCACGGGGCCCACGGGCAGCGGCAAGACCACCACCCTCGCCGCGCTGGTTGACCTCATCAACCACAAACGGGCCTGCCACATCATCTCAGTCGAGGATCCCATCGAATACGTTCACGAACACCGCAAGAGCATCGTGGACCAGCGCGAGATTGGC
>CAZTZW010000110.1:0-7993 GCA_964618085.1 uncultured Elusimicrobia bacterium | reverse complement strand
CGTCGGCCGCCACCGCCTCGTCGAGCAGCCGCATCGCCGCCGCCTTATCGAGCGACCAGCGCCGCCCCGCCTCGCCGGTCAGCTTCAGCGCCTTCTCCGCGCCCGACCCCACGAACGCCGGCGCGGACTTGCCCGCGGCCGCCATGTCTGGCGCCGGAAAGGAACTCTGGCTCTGCCCGGACCCCTGCGGCCCGCCCGCCACGCGAGGCAGCGGCGCCGCCGTCGCGGCATTGGACGCGGAGGGAGCGGCAGGCGCCGCGGCCCCGCTCCCGCTCCGGCCCCTCGACATCTGGTACACCGCCATCGCCGCCTTGTTCGTCGGATCGATATCGAGCGCCCGCTTGGCCCGCGCCGCCGCCGCCGCATAGTCGCCCGTTTTTTCATAGGCCACCGCGCCGATGGTCAGCGCCGCGCCGAGCGCCTTCTGGTCGCCTGTTTCTTGTGCGAGCGCTACCGCCTTGTCGGCGAATCCCGTAGCTTCTTTGGGTTCGTTTGCTGCGACGAATCCTCGCGCGACAACGGTTTGTGCTTGGATGTCACGAGGATTGCTGTCGGCGACGTTGCGGATATCCCCTACAAGGCGCTCGCGTTCGTTCTTGAGCTGTTCGCGTCGAGATGGAGGAGCGCTCTCGATCTGAGTGTTGGTGTCGCGGAGTCGTTGGACGTTTTCCTGAAGTCCCGTAAGATTGAGCTTCGCGAATGTACTCGTTGCAATGATGAGCAGGCCGATGGCGAGAAGAGGTCTCATTCGGGTTTCATAGCCGAGGCCGCAGCATTCAGCTGAGCGGATTTAAGCCCTTCAAAGTGCTTCTTCACCGCACGGTCGACCTTAATCTTGTCATGCAACACATCTCCAACCTTTCCATGCGCGCGGAACATGCTGATTAATCGTCCCTTTAGGTCGGCCCGGTAGCTGTATCCATCTATTGTTACGGGAGTCTCTCCGGACCATTCAGTCACGGTAGTGCTTGCGAGCACGATTTCTTTGGGCGCTCGTGTTTCGGGCTCGAGAACAATCTGTATGGCAAGCTGCGTATCTTTGGTCGGTTCAGCGACGATATAGTCCATCATCGGCTGCGGCCTGGGATAACCGAGCGACCCGGCACGCCCGATCTCTATAGTGGATGATTCACCCTTCTTCATGGCGATATCTACTAACTGCGTCAGAGTGATGGCCTTCGTCTTGGGTGCGGACTTCGCCGTCGATGCGAGGGGCGCGATGAGCAGGATTGCGATGGTGTTCAAGGCGGCTTTCATTCGAGGGTCTCGGCGGGCGCGGCGTTCAGTTTGCCGACGATGCCTTTCTGGTGGAAGGCCATCTCGCGCTCGTAGACTTGGCGGACGTAGAAGTCGTCGACGGGGACGGAGGAGCGGATGATCTCGGCGTCCTTGCCGGAGGCGCGGACGGCGGCGAGGAGTTTGCCGTCGAGGTCCAGGCGCAATGTCATCGAGTCGACGAGGTAGAGGACGCCCTTCTCTTTGCGGGTGCGTTTGGCGACGAAGAGGAGGTCGAAGGGGGCGCGGTCGGCGTCGAAGGTGACGATGCGCTCGCGCTCGTAGCCGTCGGCGGCGGGCTTGAGGACTTCGCGCTTGCCCGCGCGGGCGTAGTCGTAGGCCAGTTCGCCCGCCATCGGCTGCTTGTGCATCCAGGGCTTGCCGGCCGCGGCGGTGCGGGCGGCCAGGTCGGACAGGATCGGGGTTTCCTGCGCGGCGGCGGGCAGCGGGGCGAGGAGGGTTAAAACGAGTAAAACGCGCATCTTCCTTAAGGATACCGGATGGAGGGGGGCGCGTCCAGGCCCGGGGGGTTAACAGGCGCTGAATTCTAAAGTTGACAGGGTCGGGCGGGACGGCTACACTCGGTGCGGATATGAGAAAAATCCTTCTAGGGGCGGTATTGTCGTTGGCGGCCTGCTCCCAGGCGCCGCAGTACGAGCCCTACGCGGACGCGACCGGCGCCTTCTCGGTCGAGGTCTTAAAGGGCGCGGCGCCCCAGGTGAGCGGGCCTTTCGCCGAGTGGCCCGCGCGCAAGACGGAATGGCTGCTCGAGGCGGCCGACCAGCACGAGGGGCGGGCCATCGGGGCCATCGTCACCGTCTGGCGCATGGACCGCAAGCCCACGGCCAAGCAGGTCCGCTACCGCGACCAGATGCTGGCCGCCACCGACGCCCTTTTCGCCGACGAGCAGCCCGAGGACGTCATGACCGCGGCCGGGGAGCTGGCGGGCTTCCCCGCGCGCGCCTTCCAGCGCGAGCTGACCGAGAACCTCGGGGAGGACAAGCAGGTGCGCAGCCATCCCTCGCGCATATCGGGGGTCGCGGTGCAGACGGAGGCCGCTTACTACGTCCTCGAATACCGCGCGGTGCTGCCGCTCTTCGACAAGCACCTGCCGACGTTCCAGCGCATGCGCGAGTCCTTCCGCCCCGGGGGGAAATGACGCCGCTCCTGCTGCTGGCCGCCGCGCTCGCGCCCGCCCTCCAGGCGGCGCCGTGGCCGAAGCTGCCTCTGCTCCCCGCCATCGTGCAGTTCGAGCCCGACGGGCGCGACCGCTTCTGCGGCAGCGCGGAGCTGCTCGCCGCGCTCAACCGCCACGGCTTTTCCCGCGTTCTGACGACCGCCGAGAGGTCTCCCTACGACTACATCCTCACCTGCGCGCCTGCCGGGAAGGGCAAGGCCGCCCTCGAGCTGCTCACCGAGAAGCGCGAGCGCGTCCGGGGGCTGGCCATCCGTCTCGCTCCCGACCAGCTGGACAAGAGCGCTGTCGTCGCCGCCCGAGAGCTGGCGACCGACCAGAAGGTGGTCGAGCACGTGCTGAAGCGCCGCCTCGCGAAGGTCGCGTGGTACCACGGTCTCACCGCCGATGAGGCGTTCAAGCGCAAGGAGTGGGGGAGCGTCGTCTCGGAGATGGACGAGGCGGCCGAGAGCGACATCGACGACGCGCCCTTCTACGTATCGCTGTACGTCGCTCACGCGCGGCTCGGGCACGCGGAGAAGGCGAAGTGGTATCTGGCCTGCTTCCTGCAGGCGGCGGGCAAGGACCTCGACGACCTGAACGCCGACCAGCTCGCGCCGCTCAAAGAGATGCGGCCCATCAAGACGGACGAGAACGAGCGCGCCTTGGCGCTGCAGCGGAGCGTCGCGGCCGCGAACGCCGCCAAGGACTGGCCGGAGAGCATCCGGCTGACCAAGGAGCTCGTGCGGGTCGCGCCGTGGTTCGTGACCGCGTACAAGTCGCTGGCGGACAGCTACGCGGCGGTCGACTGGGAGCCGTTCTCCCGGCATTGGAAGCGCCGCGAGAAGCTGGCGCGCGCCGTCGGCCGGGACCAGCGCCGACATGACGACATCGAGAAAGCGATCCTGCCGTAGCCTCGTCCTCGCGCTGACCTTCCTCGCGGGCGCGGCGCCCGTCCGCGCCTTGCCCTGGGAGAAGCTCTGGTGGCGCCAGGAGTGGGTGGGCTACGAGGCGACGACCGGCTACTTCGGCTTCCCCATCGGCGATTTCGCGATCTACGGCGCCCGCCATGGCCTGGGCGTCGGCACGACGGCGCTGCGCTTCCGCGTGGCGGGCTGGGACGTGCCTCGGCGCGACGGCAACGACGTCTCGGGCCACCTGCTGACGACGTATCTTCCCGTCAACGTCTACGCGACGCTCCACAGTTGGGAGGGCCGCAAGACCATCTTCTGGGGGAAGGGCAAGCGCTCCATCGGGCGCATCGAGGCGTACGGCTCGTACTGCCCGTGGGGACGCCTGAGCGTCCTCACCCGGGAGCGCCGCGACATCCTCGGCGGTCGGGAGCGCGTCCCCGTGGGCGGCTATGCGAAGGCCGAGGTGCTCGACGTCGGCCTTCGCCTGGACCTGGGCACCATGGCGTCGTTCTCCGTCGGGCGGCTGGAGTTCAAGACCGCGGACACGGGACTGTTCCGGCCCAAGCGCTTCGAGAAGGTCTACGGCGGGATGGACTTCTACTTCGACTTCGGCGTCACCGAGGGCCGCGAGGCCGGCGGAGGCATCCGCTTCCTCGCCCAGGACGCCTGGTATTGGCTGAGCAAGCCCTTCCGCTCGCGCGGCGTGACCGAGAAGTACTGACGCTACTGGATGACGCCCTTCATCGCGAACAGGGCGTAGGTCCGTATCTCGTCGCTCAACCCCGGCTGGGAGAGGTAGCGCTCGAGGATCGCTTCGACGCGCTCCTTGTAGTCGTCGCGCAAATGTCCCAGGCCGTGCAGGGCGCTCTCCTGGCAGGCGGGATGCGGCAGCGCGAGAGCGGACTCCAGAACCTGGAAGCAGGCCTCATCGAAGGCGCGTGCGTCCTCGCTGCCTTCGGGCGCGCCGCCGGGGCACCACTCGTCCCACCACATGAAGCACTCGGTGTTGAGCGGGTTATCGTCGCCGCGGGTGCCGCTGGAGAGGATGGGCAGGCACCGACGCGCCCAGAGATCCGCATAGAGGCGGGTCATCGCCTTCACGCAGTCGACGCGCTCTTCCGCAGAAGGGCCGGATTCGAAAACCATGTCCTGCATGCATCCGCCGAAAGCGGGGCTGACGATGTAATGGAGGCCGCGCGCGACCTGGACGTCGTCGTACTTCGACAGCACGGTCCCGGCCTCGTTGAAGAGTCTGGTGAGATGTCTGACCAGGCCCCGCGGCGTCGGCGTCAGCGCGTCCTGGTCCCCTTCATACCACGGCTTCCCCGTGGAGGGATGGGCGAAGATGGAGGCGACCCACTCGTCGAAGCCGGGGTCTTCGCGCTCCTTGCCCATGGTCAGAGCGCTCCGCAAACGGAGGCCAGTGCGTTCATGCACGCGCTCTCCGCCGTCGATAGACCCTCGCCGCGCAAGCGCGCGGCCTCATCGCGGCAGACGGCGCCGAAGTTGGAGAGCGCCCGCCGGCATAGGCGCGTCGCGCTCGAGCGCAGGAGGTTCTCCGCGCAAGACAGGGAGGGAGAACAATCCGACAGACCGACGCACAGCCTGTCGGCCGTCGCCGACATCTTATCGGAGACCTCCGGCGGACACGCGCACTTCTCGAGGACCTTCTTAAGGCACGTGTCGACGGCGGTCTGCGCGTTCTCGAGAGGCTCCTCGTGTTTGCCGTCGTCCTGGCCGCCATAGCAGACGTCGCGAACGTTCCTCCGCGCGTCCAGGCAGCGGCGCGCCGCGTTGAGGCGGGTCATCGCCTCCGGGCAGTCGGGGGCCTTGCCGTCTTTGCAGCTGAACGATACTTTCTTGCAGGCCCAGTTCTTGTGCTTCAGCATGCTCTCGCACTCCGCCGTCTTGACCCGGATGATGGCGGGGCTCCAGGCGGGGAGGTTCGTCTTCAACTCGGCGATCCAGGCGGCGAGGAGCAGGTTGCCGGCGACCGTGAGCAGTTCTTCCGCGGCGATGCCGGCGGGCACGAGGATGGCCGCGGCCGACTCGATCCGCTGCGCGGTCCGCAGCGCGTTCTTGGCGAGCTCGCCGTACTGCCAGACGGTCTCGTCGCCGGGGTCGGCCTCCAGGGGGACCGTCTCGGCGGCGTCGGGGATCCCGGCGAGTACGGCGTCCTCCCAGGCCTTGATCTCCGCGCGGCATTCGGGCCCGCATACGGGCTCCGGACGGCTGTAGGACGGGACCTGGCTGCCGAAGGAAGGCTTGTTGACGCAGCTCGACGACTCTCCGGCCGCCGCGCAGATGCCCGCGAGGTCCGCATGGGCGGGGGCGGAGAGCGGTCCCAGGAGGAGGGCCAGGAGTCCGGCGCGCATGGGGGGAGTATAGCCCTCGCGGGGACGCGAGGCCAGGGTCAGCGGCAGATGGCCGCGCCGTCGAGGGCGATGGGGCGGCCGTCGCGTCCGGCGCCCGCGACGCGCAGTCCCAGGGCGATGGGGTAGTGGTCGGACGTCCGCGCCCCGCCCTCGGCCTCGGCGGCGTGCACCGCGGCGACGTCGAGGATGCCGGCGTCCAGCAGTTCCTCCGTGGCGAAATCGGCGGAGACGAGGAAGTGGTCGTAGTTGTTCGCCGCGCCGCCGCGGCCCGAGCGCGAGGTCGGCTCGTCGACGAGGGGGATGAAGTCCGCGCCGAGCGCGTCGTCGAGCGGGGTCCAGGCCTCGCTGTTGGCGCGGGCGCTGCCGGGCTTGCCCTTGCGCGTGGGCAGGTTGAAGTCGCCGGCGATGACGAAGTCCGGGTCGACGCCGGGGCGGGCGGCCTGCTCGCGGGCCCAGGCCAGGATCTTCTCGAGCTCGGCCATGGAGGCGGAGGCGTCGCCCTTGGCGTAGGTGAGATGGACGCTCAGGAGCGTGAAATCGGCGGCGCCGATGGAGACGTGCGCCATGTGCGGCGGGTGGACGACGCCCTCGAGCTCCACGTTGCCGCCGCACGCGACGACGGCCCCGGGCCCGGCGTAGACGGCGTTGTTCATGGGGGCGGGCGTGTTCTGGAAGCTCACGGTCCAGCCCTTGCCCTCGCCGGGCAGCATGCGCGTGAGGGCGCGCGAGCCCGCTTCGTTGGCGACTTCCTGCGCGGCGAACACGGTCGGCGTCTGTCCCGCGAGCAGGCGCGAGACGGCCAGGCGGAGAGCCTCTTTGCGCTTCTGGGGGAGGCTCTTGCCGAGGGCTTGGACGTTCCAGGAGACGACGCGAGCGGTCTCGCCCGCGGCCGCGGGGGCGGGCGCCGGGCGGCCGCGCAGGCGGCCCCACCAGTCGCGCAGGGTGTCGCCGAGGTCGACCGTCTGCAGGGGCTGGACGGGGCGGTCCGCGTCGTCGGCGAAGGACGGCGCGGCGCAGAGCAGGGCCAGCAGGGCCAAGGAGGCGCGCATCGCCCACAGGATACCCGCGCGCTGTTAAGGAAAGTAGAGCCGGAAGGGACGCCCGCGCCGCGGCATTCGGCCTACGCCCGGATGGGACCGGCGTCTACGAATGGGCCTGTCCCTTTTGTGGTCAGTCGAGGACGATGCCGACCGGGCAGTGGTCGGAGCCCATGGTCTCGGGCTGGATGAAGGCGTTCTTCAGGCGGGGACGCAGGTTCTTGGAGATGAAGAAGTAGTCGATGCGCCAGCCCACGTTGCGCTCGCGCGCGCGGGACTGCTGGTCCCACCAGGAGTAGTGGTCCGGACCCTTCTCGAACTCGCGGAAGGTGTCGATGAAGCCGTCGGCGATGAGCGCGTCCATCCACTCGCACTCCTGGGGGAGGAAGCCGGATATCTTGCGGTTCTCCTTGGGGCGGGCGAGGTCGATCTCCTTGTGGGCGGTGTTGACGTCGCCGCAGATGACGATCTTGTCGTCGCCCCGCTTTCGGTAGCGGGGGATGACCTCGCCGAGGAAGGCGCCGTAGAAGTCCATCTTGAACTTCAGGCGCTCCTCGCGGGATTTCCCGTTGGGGAAATAGATGTTGAAGAGGGTGATGTCGCCGTGCTTGGTGGCGAGCACCCGGCCCTCGTTATCGAAGGCGGGGATGCCGAAGCCCCTCTCGACCTTGGAAGGGGGGACCTTGGAGAAGGTCGCCACGCCGGAGTAGCCCTTCTTCAGGCCCCAGTGGAACTCGCCGTGGTAGCCGTGCGGGTTGAGGACGTCGGCGTCGAGCTGGTCGGGCTGGGCCTTGGTCTCCTGGAGGCAGACCACGTCGGCCTTCTCCTTCTTGAACCAGTCGCCGAAGCCCTTCTTCCAGACGGCGCGCACGCCGTTGACGTTCCAGGAGACGAGGCGCACGTGAGCCTACTTCGCCTTGACGGTCTCGTACACCGGGGTGCCGGTGGAGTTCGCGTCGTCGCGGAAGTGCTTGATGAGGGTCTTCGTGGTCTGCCCGTCGACGCCCTTGCCGATGACGCGGCCGTCGATCTTGACGGCGGCGATGACCTCGGCGCCGGTGCCGGTCAGGAAGACCTCGTCGGCGGAGTAGAGGTCGTAGCGCGGGAAGTTGCGCTCGATGACCTTGGTGCCGAGCTTCTTCTCGCACAGCTCCATCACCACGTTGCGCGTGACGCCGACCAGGATGCCGGCGGAGGTCGGCGGGGTGAAGATCTTGC
>CAZTZW010000109.1:0-8033 GCA_964618085.1 uncultured Elusimicrobia bacterium | reverse complement strand
CGCCGCCGAAGTCCTGCACGCCGGCCTCGAAGCGCATGGGAGCGTCCAGGTACACGGGCTCCGGGAGGCCGCTCCGGCCGTTCCACTTCACGTTCTTGACCGTGCCGCCGCCCAGCTTGTAGTGGTTCAGGCGGTTGAGCTCGACCTCGTGCCCCCACAGCACGCCGGTCCCGAAAGGGCCGCCCAGCTTGTGGCCGGAGAAGGCGACGAAGTCCGCGCCCAGCGTCGAGACGTCCTCGAGGTGCGTCCCGAGGTACTGCGCGTCGTCGACGAGGATGCGGGCGCCCTTGCGCTTGGCCAGCTTGGAGACCTCGGCGACCGGCGTGACGCCGCCCATGACGTTGGAGGCGTGCGTCATGGCGACCAGCGCCGTGCCCTCGTCGATGAGGTCCTTCATGCGCTCCAGGTCGAGCACGCCGTCCGCGGAGGGGCACACGGCCAGCTCTATGACGCCCTCGGCGGCGAGCTGGATGAACGGGAGCGCGACCGCGTTGTGCTCCAGGTCGGTGATGACGACCTTGCGGCGCGCGGAGTCGTAGGGGAACGCGCGCGCCACGAGGTTCACGGCCTCGGTGGTGCCGGAGGTGAACACGACCTCGTTGGGCGACTCGGCGCGCAGGAAGTCCGCGACGGCGCGGCGCGCGGCCTGGAAGTCCTCCTCGACCTTCTGCGAGAGGCGGTGCGTGGAGCGCTTGCCGCCGCACCCGCCCCACTCCGCGTAGAACTCGGCCAGGCGCGCGGCCACGGAGGCGGGCTTGAGCGCGGTGCAGGCGCTGTCGAGGTAGACGAGCCGGCGGCCGTCGATCTCCCGCTCCAGCGCGGGGTAATGAGCCCGCACGGCCTCGACGTCGAAGGGCGCCTTCACCTCAAAGGGCACCGTACACCTCGATGTAGTCCTTGCGGGGCCCCGGGCAGGCGTCGGCCATGGCGCAGCCGTCGCAGTCGGCCACCTGCTGCTTCTCGGAGAGATGGCGTCCGGGCGTCTTCTCGCGCAGCTTGCGGTAGTCGGCGTGGTGGTCCTTCCACTCCATGACGAAGCAGACGGGGATGTGGTCCACGTCGAAGCGCACTCCCAGCTCGTCGCAGGCGGCCAGCGCGCGGCGCATGTGCGGCGCGGCGTCGCGGAAGGCGGGCATGACGAGCCGGTTGTTCTTGGCGCGACCCATCCCCTTCACGTAGGAGAACTGGATCCAGGCGAAGCCCGGGAAGGCCTTCACCGCGTAGCGCACGAAGTCCTCCGCGTGGCGGTAGTTGACCTCGTGCACGATGTAGTTCAGGCGCACGGGCTTGCCCAGGGCGATGAGCCTGCGCACGCCGCGCTGGCGCGCTTCGAAGGCGCCGGGGCTCTCGGTGACGGCCACGTCCAGCTCCGGGGTGTGGGCCGAGGCGTTGACGTTCCAGAAGTCCACGAGCCCGTTGAGCTGCTCCAGGCGGCGGGGGTCCCACTTCTCGACGAGGACGGCGTTGGTCTGGAACTCGACGACCTTGCCGAGCTTCTTGGCGTGGGCCACGACGGCCAGCAGCTCGAGGGGCTCGCGCAGCATCGGGTCGCCGCCCGAGATCTGCACGTGGCCGGTACGGTCCTCGTCGATCTCCCTCAGCAGGGCGGGAAGCTCGTATCCGCCCGTCCGCCCCTCCGCGGAGCAGAACACGCACTTGATGTTGCAGACCCCGTTGACGGGCAGGTGGAGTGCCATGCTGGCGGCGTACTATACCACATCGGTCCGGCGCGGCTTCAGAGCATGGTGGGGCAGCCGCTGACCGGGCACGGGCAGCAGAGCATCCACGCCTGAGCCAGTCCGGTGCCGATGTCCGCGTAGCGCGGCATCATCACGTACTTGCTGATGACGCCGGACTGCAGGGTGGCGTAGGTGCCGCCCGGGCAGCCCGTCGTGCCGGTGGTCGCGTAGGCGCGGATGTGCCCGGAGTTGCAGGCGCCGGCGCCGCGCGCGATGACGTGGCCCGAGAAATCCGCCCGCGTGAGGTTCAGGTTCATGATCTGCGCGTGGCCGCCGCCGCCGTCGTGGGTGTAGAGGTTCATGTCCTGGCTGGCGATCTGCAGGAGCGCGCCGGTGCCTCCCGTGGGCACCCACGCGGAGCCGTTGAAGTACTCGTTGTTGGCGAGATGGACGTAGTTGCCGCCCGAGCTGAGGTAGGCCTGCCCGACGCGGATGGTGTTGTTCTGGCGGACGTCGAGGCCGACTCCGTAAGTCGTGAACATCCCGCTGCCGGTCGCGCCGACCGTCACGTTGCCCGACGTGGACATGTTGCCGTTGAGCGTCAAGACCGTCCCCAGGGTGCCGATGCTCCCGCCGACGTCCATGGTGCCGCGGACGTTGGTGTTGCCGTTCACCGTGAGCTTGGTGCTGTTGGAGTAGCTGTTGGCGACGTTGACGACGCCGCCGTCGCGCGCCAGCTGGGTGTTGCCCGTCGCGATCATGTTCGTGTACACGCCGGAGGGGGCCGGGTAGTACGTGGACAAGGTCACGGATTCGGAGCCGAGTTCGGGCACGGCGGACAGCATCATGAGACCGGCGAGCGCGCCGCGCTTCCACGACGCCCCCAGACGCAGGTCGAAACGGATGACGATGTCAGACATAGGAAGACCCCCCTGATTTCCGCAGTGTAACAGGGGACCCTCGCCCTGTCAATGGGGTCCTATAAGGAAAAAAGACCTAGGCCCAGGACGGGGTCGGCGAGCCTCAATAGCCCGGCCCGGGAGCCCGGAGACAGGGCCCCCGGCTTGAGGCCGTCCCAGACCGCGTCCAACGCACCGGGCAGGTCCAGGTCGTCGGCCAGGCTGTCGGCGAAGCGCCTGCGGTAGCCCACGACCCCGCGGGAGCTCGCTTCGGCGGGGGCGTCGGCGAGACTCTTGGCCATGGCGAGCAGGTCGGCGCGCTCGGCCCGGGCCGCCTCGAGCCCCCGCCAAGAGAAGAGCAGCGGCGTGCGGTAATGGACGCGCGCCAGGTACAGCGCCCAGTCCTCGGGCGCGAAGCCCTTGGACCGGACCTCCCCCTCCGCCGGAAGACCGGTCAGCGGGGCCGGGCTCAGCCACAGCCCCCCCTCGGGCGGGCGGGCGGACACCGTCACCGCTCCGTCGACACCGTGGAAGGCCAACGTCCGGCGCAGGACGGCGGCGACCGCCGTCCCGCGCGGCCCCGTCGCGACGGCGATGGGGCGCATCGCGGCGGGGCTCAGCGCGAGCTTGGCGCCGGAGGAAGCGTCGAAAAGGGAGACCGCCACGGCGACAATGATACAATAAGCCGTCATGACCAAGGCCGCGCGCCGCTACCCCGAGACGGGCGTGTTCTACCGCGCTCTCGACCGGGAGTTCCCCCTCGCCGTCAGCGGCGAAGGCTGTTGGCTCCTCGACGACCGGGGCCGCCGCTACCTGGACGCGTGCGGCGGCGCCTACGTGGCGAACCTGGGACACGGCGTCAGCGCGGTGGCCGACGCGGTCGCCGAGCAGATCCGCAAGGTCGCCTACGTCAACGGCACGGCCTTCACCAACCTCCCCGCCGAGGAGCTGGCGGCCGAACTGCGGACCCTGAATCCGAAGGGCCTCGACTTCGCCTACTTCCTCTCCTCGGGCTCGGAGGCGGTCGAGGCCGCCCTCAAGCTCGCCCGCCAGCACCACGTGGAGAGCGGCAAGCCGGGCAAGCACAAGATCGTCGCCCGCACGCCCGGCTATCACGGCAACACCTTGCTCGCGCTGTCGGCCTCGGCGCGCGAGCACTACAAGAAGATGTTCGGCCCGTGGCTCGTCCCCGTGACGATGATCGACGCGCCCTATCCGTACCGGCGCGACGCGCAGGACCCGGCGATGACGGCGCAAGCCCTGGAGGACGCCATCAAGAAGGAAGGCGCCGACACGGTCGCGGCCTTCATCGCCGAACCCGTGGGCGGTTCCTCGACGGGCGGCTCGGTGCCTCCGGCCGACTACTACAAGAACATCCGGCGCATCTGCGACAAGTACGACGTCCTCTTCATCGCCGACGAGGTCCTGTCGGGCTGCGGCCGCACCGGCAAGTGGGCGGCCATCGAGCACTTCGGCGCGACGCCCGACATCATGACGCTCGGCAAGGGGTTGTCGGGCGGGTACGTGCCGCTGTCGGCCGTCATCGCCACCGAGAAGGTCATCGCGCCCATCGCCAAGGGCAGCGGCGGGTTCAAGCACGCCCAGACCTTCTCCCACTCCCCCGCCATCTGCGCCGCGGGGCTGGCCGCCGTGCGCCACATCAAGAAGGAGAAGCTCGTCGAGCGCTCCGCCGCGATGGGCGAGGTCCTGCACCGCAAGCTCGCCGCGCTGCGCGGCCTGCCCGCCGTCGGCGACGTCCGCGGCCTCGGGCTGCTGGCCGGCGTCGAGTTCGTCGCGGACAAGGCCTCCAAGGCGCCGTTCAAGCGCTCGCTCAAGTTCGCCGAGACCTTCGTCTCCAAGGCGCACGACGCCGGCCTCCTCGTCTGGCCCAACGTCGGCCACGCCGGCGGCGAGGAAGGCGACCTGGTCATGGTCGCGCCCCCTTTCATCATCACCGAAGCCGAGATCGACGAGCTCGTCGTCCGCTTCAAGACCGCCCTGAACGCCACGTTGGAGGCCTGCCATGTCCGCTAGCGCCACGTCCCAATCCAAAATAACTTATACCGCGTCGACCGCCGACATGACGGCCTTCCACGCCGCCTTCGACGCGGCGCTCAAGACCGCCAAGGCCGCCCCCGAGCGAGCCTACCCCATGTTCCTCGACGGCCAGCCCGTGCTGGGCAAGTCGCGCTACGAGAAGAAGTCCCCCATCGACGGCTCCCTGCTGGGCGAGTTCCCCCTGGCCTCCGCCGCCGACGTCGACGCCGCGCTCAAGACGGCCAAGGCCGCCGCGAAGGCCTGGGGCGCCAAGCCCTGGACCGAGCGCGTGAAGCTCATGCGCGCCGCCGCCGTCCTCATCCGCCAGCGCAAGTACGACATCGCCGCCGTCGTGGCCCTCGAGGTCGGCAAGAACCGCATGGAGTCCATGGGCGACACCGAGGAGGCCGCCGACCTGCTCGACTACTACGCCCAGCAGGTCGAGGACGCCAAGGGCTACGTCAAGCCGCTGGGCAAGCTCCTCCCCAACGAGAACACCGCCTCCGTGATGCGCCCCTACGGCGCCTTCGTCTGCATCGCGCCGTTCAACTTCCCCATCTCCCTGTCGGCCGGCATGTCCGGCGCGGCCATGCTCGGCGGCAACACGGTGGTCTATAAGCCCTCGCTCGAGTGCCCGCTCACCGGCTACAAGCTCTACGAGTGCTTCCGCGACGCGGGCGTGCCCTCCGGCGTCTTCCAGTTCGTCACCGGCGACGGCCCCGCCGTGGGCGAGGCCCTGTGGCGCCACCCGCTGACCGACGGCGTGGTCTTCACCGGCTCCAAGGAGGTCGGCCTGCGCATCCACCGCGAGTTCTCGGCCCGCTTCGTGAAGCCGGTGCTCATGGAGCTCGGCGGCAAGAACCCGACCTACGTGTCGGAGACCGCGGACCTCGACCAGGCGACGGACGGCGTGATGAAGTCCGCGTTCGGCCTGCAGGGGCAGAAGTGCTCCGCGTGCTCGCGCGTCTACGTCCACGAGAAGGTCTACGACGCCTTCGTGAAGAAGCTCGTCGAGAAGACCGCCAAGCTCTCGGTCGGCGACCCGACGGACAAGGCCGTGTACATGGGCCCGGTCATCCACGAGCGCGCCGTGAAGACCTACCTCGGCGCCGTGGAGTCGGCCAAGAACGGCGGCCGCGTGCTGTACGGCGGCGAGCGCCTCAAGGGCCCCGCCTACGACAAGGGCCACTTCGTCGCGCCGGCCATCGTCGAGCTCCCCCTGGACCATGAGCTGTTCATGCGCGAGCTGTTCTGCCCCTTCCTCGCCGTCGGCAAGGTGAGCTCCCTGGACCAGGCCGTCGCCGAGTGCAACAAGGCCGAGTACGGCCTCACCGCCGGCATCTTCACCGGCAAGAAGGAGGAGATCGCCCGCTTCTTCGACGAGGTGGAGTCCGGCGTGTGCTACGCCAACCGCCCCACCGGCGCCACCACGGGCGCCTGGCCCGGCGTGCAGACCTTCTGCGGCTGGAAGGGCTCCGGCTCCTCGGGCAAGGGCGGCTGCGGCCCCTACTACGTCTCGCAGTTCATGCGCGAGCAGAGCCGCACCGTCATGGAATAGCCGTGACCGCGCGAAGCGCGGTCACGTCCGTTCTCTCGGCCGTCCTCGTGCTGGCCGCCGCCGAGGCCTCCTGGCGCGCCGGCGAACGCCTCTCCTGCCCGCCCGTCCCCGCCTCCCCCGGCTTCGACCTCTACGTCTCCGGCGAGTCCACGGCGCTGGGCACGCCGTACAACCGCGACGGCTTCTCGCTGGCCGCCCTCATCCTCAGACGCGGCGACGGCCGCATCGGCGGGCTGCCCGTCGGCGTCATCGAGCTGGCCAAGGCCGGCCAGTCCATCTACCCCCAGTCCGTCGCGCTGGAGAAGGCCCTGCGCTGCCGCGACCGCTCGCGCCCCGGCGCCGTCATCCTTTATACCGGCCACAACGACGAGGGGACCGCGCGAGGCGGCTCCGCCCTCACCGCCTGGGACCGCGTCCTCCCCCGCTCGCGCCTGCTCGAGGCCGCGGTCTACCGCCTGGAGGAGAAGGTCCCCGCCCTGCGCGCGCGGACCTTCGATACCTGGGCCTTCCATCTGCGCCGTGCCCTCGACGCCGCGCGCGCCGCCGGCGTCACGCCCGTGCTCGCCGTGCCGGTCTCCGACCCGCGCGAGCCCGCCGACACGCCGTCTTTCGGCCGCGCGACGCCGGCCCAGCGGGACCACCTCCGCCGCCTGGCCGCCGAGCGCTCGCTGCCGCTCGTGGACCTCGAGTCCGCCTTCGCGGGCCGGCCCGAGCTGTTCGTCGACGCCCAGCATCCGAGCATGGCGGGCTACCTCCTGCTGGCCGACGGCTATGCCCGCGCGCTGGGCCTCAGCGCCCCGGGCCCGCGCGACGCGTCCGCCGCCTTCGCCGCGTTCGGCTGCGGCAAGCGCTGCCAGGCCGAGGCCCTGAACCAGGCCGGCTGGTGGTGGCTGTCGGTCTCCGTGGGGCACCCCTCTCCTCGGGCGCGCCGCGACGCGGCTCGCCTCCGCTTCGCCGAGGCGCTCGCCCTCGACCGCGGCCATTATGGCGCGCGCCTCGGCGCGGCCCTCCTCGAAAGCCCCGAAGCGCTCGAGAACCCGCCGAAGGTGGCGCTCCTCGGCCGCCTCGGCGTCTTCCACGGCCGCGGCGGCGAGCTCGACGCCGCCGCCCGCGCCCAAGCGGCCGCTTTGCTCGGCCGCGAGCCCTAAGTAGTAGAATCCCTCCATGCCCGCCAAGACCGCCGTCACGCCCGCGTCCAAGACCTCCGCCGACTACCCGCGCATCCTCGTCGCCCCGCCCGGCCCCAAGGCCAAGGCCATCATCGCCAAGGACAAGGAGTACTCCTCTCCCTCCTACATCAAGGAGTACCCGCTCGCCATCGCCGGCGGCAAGGGCGCGATGGTCGAGGACGTCGACGGCAACCGCTACATCGACTGGATGGCGGGCATCGCCGTCTCCTCCACGGGCTACCAGCATCCGGCGGTCACGAAAGCCGTCCAGGAAGCCGCCGGACGATTCCTTCATATCTGCGGAACGGATTTTTACTACCAAGGCTTCTCGGACCTGTGCGAGGCTCTGGCCAAGAGCGCGCCCGGCGGCGGCAAGTGGCGGACCTTCCTCTCGAACTCCGGCACCGAGGCCATCGAGGGGGCGGTCAAGCTCGCGCGGCACCACACCAAGCGCGCGGCCATCGTCTCCTTCCACTCCTCCTTCCACGGCCGCTCCTACGCGGCCATGTCCCTGACGACGTCCAAGGTCAAGTACCGCAAGGGCTTCGGCCCGCTCCTGCCCGAGACGTCGTATCACCTGCCCTTCCACAACCCGTACCGCAACACGCTCGAGGAATGCGTCGCCGCCGCCAAGGAGCTGTTCTCGACCCGGCTCGACCCGGCCGACGTCGCCGCGGCGGTCATGGAGCCC
>CAZTZW010000108.1:7699-8042 GCA_964618085.1 uncultured Elusimicrobia bacterium | reverse complement strand
CAGCGGCGCGAGCGCCGTCGCGATCCGCGCCGCCCACGCCGCGGAGACGATCGAATGGTTCTCGATCTTGGGACGCGCGAAAACCTCCTCCGGCACGTCGCGGCGCAGGGCGCGCCGACGAAGCTCGGCGCCGGCGAGCGCTCCCAAGAGCGGCCGGGCGGGAGGGTCCTCCATGAAGTAGGCCGGGCATACGGGCACGGCGCCCAGCGCGCGATAGGCCTCGTGCTTCCCGCCGAAGAGGCGGTGAAGCATGAAGGAGCTCATCCGGCGGGCGCGGAGCTGATCGGCCAAGGGAGGGCCCAGACCCTCGCGGACGGCCGCGGCCACGCGCGGCGACTCCGCA
>CAZTZW010000108.1:0-7689 GCA_964618085.1 uncultured Elusimicrobia bacterium | reverse complement strand
CCGCAGCTTGCCGGGCGAGCGCCTGAAGCCCGGCGGGGTAGAACGGAGCCGCATCGTCGAGGAGGCCGTTGTGGCGCAGGACGCAGAGGATCATGTGATAGGAGTGGGGGTTCGGCGGCTCGAAGCCCGGGTGGAGCAGGCGGGCCAGGCGGCGCAGCGGCCAGCCGTGAAAGCGACGCGCCCTCCAGTAGCGCAACGAGAGCCCGGGACGAGGCAGCCGGGGGACCGCCCGTCCGATCGCCTCCGGCAGGTCCAGGTGACCGGGGATACCGAACGCCAACTCGATCCCGTCGCCGGTCAGCACCCGGTCGAAGCCGCCCTCGCGCAAGGCGCGCGCGAAGGGGATCCACGCGCCCGGAGCCAGCCGCGGCGCCTCCAGCCGCCAGAACAACTCGGGCAACGCGCGCGCGTATGAGGCGAAATCGACGGTGACGACCGTATGGCGGATGCCGAGACGGCGGCAGACTCGCTCGGCCGGAGGAGCCTCGGAGGGGCGGGAGGCGTCGGCGAACTCGTAAGTGAACGCCTCCACGGCGTCCGCGCCCAGCAGTTCCACGGCGAGGGAGGCGATGGCCGCCGAGTCCACGCCGCCCGACAGCGCGACGGCGGCCCGCGAGCCGGAGCCGATCGCCCGGCGCGTCGCATCGAGCAGGCGGCGTCGCGCGACCTCCGGAGAGAGCGGCTCGCGCGCGCCGGGATTGTCGACGAAGGGGTTGACCCGGTCCCTCGTCGTCGTCCCGGAGGGAGACGCGGTCATGACCCGGCCGGGCGGGAGCTCGTTGACCCCGGCTAGAAGAGAACGCGGCCCGAAGAGGACGGCCAGATCGGCGCTGAGCACCGCCTCGAGCCCCGTCTCGCGGTCGAGCCCGCCGGGCAGGAGCCCGCTCGCGAGCAGGATCCTGGCGCTGGTCGCGAACAGGAGCAAGCCGCCGGTTTCGGCGTAGTAGAGCGGCACCGCGCCGAAGGGGTCCCGGTACAGCGCGAAGGTCCGGCGTTCGAGATCCGCGCGCGCGAACGCGAAGTGTCCAGCGGGCGGCGCGCCGTCCGAGCAGAGCGCGAGAGGATCACCGCCGCCGGCGAGGAGGCCCGAGAACGCCAAGCGCCGCGCCCCGGCGCGCGCGAGGACGCCGCCGTCCGCGGCCAGCCACAGGGGACCTTCCAGCATCTCGTCGAGACGTCCGCCGTGAGCGCGGCGCAGCGCCTCGCGCGCGGAGCTCGATACCGCCGATCCGGCCGGGGAGCCGTCGAGGACCCAGGCCCCGAAAAAAGCCCCGTTCATCCGATAGAGCGGCGGTACTGCTCGGCGACCTCCACCGCGGGACCGAAGGCCTTCACGCGCCCTTCCTCCAGCCAGAGGGCGTCGTCGCACAGCTCCACGGCGAGCTCCGGCGAGTGAGTCGCGAGGATCAGCGTCTCACCGGCGCGCGCGGGACGCTCCGCGAGGAACCGCGCGTCCGCCAGAGCGATGTGGTCGTCGACGATGAGCAGGTCAGGTTCGAGACACGACGCGACGGCCAGGCTCAAGCGCACCACCATCCCGACGGAATAAGTCTTCAGCGGCCCGTCGAAAGCGTCGCCGAGCCCGCTCGCGAGCTCGATGGCGTCCAAGCGGGCACGCACCTCCGCCGCGCGATATCCAAGGAGGACGCCGAGCAGGACGGCGTTCTCGCGCGCCGTCAGCTCGCGCTCGAAGCCGGCGTACCTCTCGAGCAGGACGCATGCGCGGCCCCGCGTCTGAACGCGGCCTGAGCGGGGCCGCAGCACTCCTCCCAGGAGCGCGAGCAAGGTGCTTTTGCCCGAGCCGTTGCGCCCGAGGAGCGCCAACGCGCGACCGGCGCGCGCCTCGAGACTGACGCCGCGCAGGACCGCGGGGCCGTCTCCGAGCGACGAGCTCCAGCGCCCAGGACTCGCGAGGAGGCCCTTCAGATCGAGCGCCTCCCGCGACCAGCGCGGGTAGCTCATCCAGACCTCCTCGAGCCGCGCGGCGGCTTCTTCGCTCAAGCGTACTCCGCCAGTCGCCGGGCGCACAAGCGCTCCACGACGGCCGCGAGCGCCAGGCCGAAGACGGCGTGCAGCAGCGCCGCGGCGAGCAGCGGCGCCGCGAGCGTCCCATGGACGGCGCCGCGCCACGTCTCGACGAACAGGGCCGCCGGTTTGAGCGCGAGCCAGGCTCGCGCGGCGGGGGGGAGCACGCTAGGATCGTAGGCCACCGGCGTGGCGAAGAAGAGGGCCGCCGCGAACGGACCCGACAGCCGCTCCAGGTCGCTCACGAAGACGTTCGCCGCTCCGGCCGCGGACGCCCAGCCGGAGAGCGCCGCCGCCTGCGCCGCGGCGACCAGCGGCAGGAGCAGCAGCGCGGACGGCGGAAGCCGTTCGCCCTGGATCAGCCCGTAGACGACCGCCAGCGGGAGGATCGCGGCGAGCGGCGCCGCCTCGACGAGCACGCAGGCGACCGCATGATTGGTCCAGCGCACGGGCAGGCGCCGGAGCAGGTTCATGTTGCGCAGGTAGAGCGTCGTGGAGTGGCCGAGCACCCCGGCGATCCAATGCCACGCCGCGACGCCGACGAGGAACGCGCCCCAGCCGATGGGGGGACGCCGCACGCCGAGGGCCCCGAACGCCGCGGCGTAGATCGCCGCCGACATGAGCGGGGCCGCAGCCGCCCAGAGATAGCCGAAGATCGCGCTCCGGTAGCGCATGCGGAGGTTCTTGACGGTGAGCACGCGCAGCAGGTCGAGGTCGATCATCGCGCCCTCCGCGGTCGGGGCCCCCTAGGCTTGCGCCGAGATCGCGTCGAGGAGCCCGCCGCCGACGGCCGAGCGGATCGCCGGGCCGGCCGCACGCAGACGCGCCTCGAAAAGCTCCCTCTCGCCGGGATCGAACTCGACGACCTGGACGCCGGCGGCCATGGCCGCGGCGCGCGCCTTCGCGCCCTGCTCGAGCGAGAACTCGCGCTCGCGCCGCGCGACCAAGGCGGCCGACTCCGTCAACACCGTCTGGACGGCCGGGGGCATGCTCTGGAAGATTTTCTCCTGGAGCACGATCGCGGTGAGCAGATAGCTATGGCCCGTCTCGTGCACGATGGGCTGCGACGCGTCGTGGCGCTGGTCCCAGTAGCGGGCCCAGGTGCTCTCGGCGCCGTCGATCTTCCCGGCGCGCGTGAGTTCGGTGATCTTGGACACGGGAGCCTGGACCGGCACGGCCCCGAGCGAGCGCATGGCCGCGTCGGGGACGGGGCTGTGGCAGATCCGCATGCGCAGGCCCTGATAATCGTCCGCTCGGCGCAGCTTCTTCGTCGCCGTGCTCACGATGCGCGGGCCGCCGCTGTAGGTGAACGCCAGGCCTCGGAGGCCGCGCGGGGTCAAGGTGTCCAGCAGGGACCGGCCGATCGCCCCATCGAGCACGCGAGTGGCGTGCTCGTTGGACTTGAAGAGCAGCGGCGCTTCGAGCGCCCAGAAAGGCGCGAGCCAGTGGCCGAGACTGGTGAGAGGCGACTGGACCATCATCATCCGGCCCGAGGCCAGCTCGTCCATGACGTGGTCGATCGTCAGCTTGCGGCCGGCCGCGTAGTCGGACATGGAGAGGACGTCCACGCGAACCTCGCCGCCGGTCCCTTCCTCGACGAGGCGGGAGAACTCCCGAGCGGCCGGCTCGAACAGCGCGACGGGCTCATGAGCGAGCACCCAGCGCAGGTGGAATCGGGCTTGCGGCTTGGGAGAGGAGGCGGGGGTCTCACGGCGGCCTAAGATGGACATGGCGATTCTCCTTGAATACACCTACCGCGTTACCGCAGAAGTTTAACTTGAATGACCGTGCGCGTCAATGCCATACCGCGCGATCCGGTCAGGGACAATCGAGATTGAGCGCGAGTCGTCCATCGACGCTCCCTCCCGACGACCGCAGCCGACGCGACGCCTCGTGGATACGGGAGTCGTGCCGCGGGAGCGCGGCGCGGATGTTCATGAACCACGCCTTGCCGCGCGCCAGATGCTCTCGCTGGCGGGAGCCGATCGAATAACCCCTCTGAACGAGCACCTTCTCGGCGTCCTCGGACCGCACCCAATTCATGAAAAGCCGAGCCGCCGCGGGATGCGGCGCCGTCGCGGAGACCACGCCCAACTGGAACTGGTACGGCAGCTCGCCGTCCACGAAACGCCAACCGATCCGCTCGCGAGACTTCTCGTCGAGCAGCAGATACTCGACGTCGCGCGTCAGCCCGACCGGCCGCTCTCCGCTGAGGACGAGCTTCAGGACTTGGGCGGGAGGCACCACGGACGCTCCGTTGGCTTCGAGCCTCGAGTACCACGAGAGGTCGCCTTGCGAATGCCTGATGTATTCCGCCAGGAAAGCGCCGGAGTTGCCCTGCAGCGGGTCGCGCAGGACCACTTTGTCCTTCCATTTGGGGCCGGTGAGCTCCGCGTACGAGCGGGGTATCTCGGCTTGGGACACGTACTTCTTGCTGTAGGCGATGATGTGCGGCGCTCCGAGGAAATAAGCGTAGCGGTTGCTGTCATCGAGAGGCCGCTTGACCCTCTTCCAGTTGGGAAGATCTTCCAGCGACGCCGTCCAGCCCCGCTCCACCCATTCGGCCAGATTAGGCCCTTGGCAGCGCAGCACGACATCCGCCCTCTGAGCGGGGTCCTCATGTTCGAATGCGTTGAAGGTCACGCTCGACGGCGACTCATGCCCTCGAGAGCGATGCTCGACCTTGACGGGAAACCTCTTCGAGAACTCCTCGACGAGGATCTTCCCGTAGGCGAGCTCGTTGGTGAAGACGCGGACGACGCCTTCCTTGGCGGCCTTCTTCCGGAGGTCGGCTTCGGTCGCGCACCACCCCGGGACGCTCGCCGACAACAGTATCGCGCCGACGACCGGCAACAATATCCTGTACCCCATATTCCGAGAGTATTCCTGAACAGGCTTGAGATGTCAATAGGCGCCGCCCCCGGCCAAAACAGAGGACAGGGCTTCGATGTGGTACCATGCGCCCTCCATGTTCCTTCTGCCGCGTCTCATGGTCGCGAGCTGGCGGCGCCTGCGGCTGGAAGCGCGGGCCCGTCGCCATGCGCTGGCCGCTCCGCCGCTCATCCGCCGTCTCGTCGTCATGACGCAGAACGGCTGCGCGCTGCGATGCCGGATGTGCGACTTCTGGCTCGAAGAGCCGCGTCGCCTGCCGCGCGCGTCCATCATCGGACTCCTTCGCTCCCCGGCGCTCGCGCCCCGCGCCTCCGTCTCATGGACCGGCGGCGAACCCCTCCTCTATCCCGGCTTCGCGGAGCTTTATGCCGAGGCCCGCGCGCTGCGGCCGGACGCGGCGATGGACATCAGCACGAGCGGGGTGCCGGCCGCGGCGGTGCTCGACTTCGCTTCCCGGCCGGACGCCGCCTCCGCGACGATGGTCTTCAGCTACGACGGCGCCGGAGCGCATGACCACCAACGCGGCAAGCCCGGCGCCGAGGAGGAGCTGCTCGCGCTCATCGCCGAGGTTCGCAGACGCCATCCTCGCCGCCGCCTCGCCGTTCGAATGACCCTGACCCGGTGGAACGCGCATGCCGTCCGTCCGACCTTCCTCAGGTCGCGGGAACTCGGCGTCGAGCTCTGGTTCCAGATGGCGGGAGTGTTCGAGCAGAACACGAACTCCGTGCGGGGCGCCGCCGCGGACGCGTTCGCGCCGGACGCCGAGGGGCTCTCACGGCTCGAGGCGGACCTCCGCTTCGTGTTCCGCCGTCTCTCGCTGCGCACCGAGCGTTCGGAGATCGGACACTTGGACGGGCTGCTGCGCCGCCTGCGCGGCGACGACCGCTCGTCGGGTCCGCCCTCGTGCCCCGTGCCCTCGCAGTCGGCCTTCGTGCGCGCGGACGGAGCCGTGTTGACCTGCCGGAGCAGCGTCCCCGTGGGAAACGTCCTGACGGGGGGACTCGAGGCGGCGTGGGCTTCGGCGGCCAGCTGCGCGCTGCGCCGCTCGGGCTGCGGCCGCTGCGAGCCGCGTTATTCCGAGTTCTAGGCGAAGAAAGCCGTAACGCTTTCGATCACTCGCCGCGCGTCTTCCTCTTCCATGTGCGGTCCCATCGGCAAAGCCAACGACTCGCGCCAAAGCTTATCGGCCTCGGGCGAGCCGCCGCTGAGCGGCTCGAAAAAACCCGCGCGGGTGTCTATCCCGCGCGACCGTAGGAACGCCCTCAGCTCGTCGCGCCGCGTCGTACCGACGACGAACCAATGCCACGAGCGCTCGAGCGGCGCGCTTTCTCCCGGGAGCAGAAGCGGCAGGCCGGCCAGACCGCTCAGGTAGCGGGCGGCGAGCGCGCGCTGGTGCGCCACGATCCGGGCGAAGGCGCCCATCTGCACGCGCACGCACGCGGCCTGAACCGGGTCGAGATAGCCCGGCGTGCGGCGGCTCCGCAGGATGAAAGGCGACGGCGACTCGGGATCGCGCAGCAGCCGCACCTTGCGCAGGATCTCGGGGTCGTCGGTCACCATGATCCCGCCGTTGCCTAGCCCCGACAGCAGCTTATTCTGGTTGAAGCTGAAAGCGGCGGCCGCCCCGAAAGACCCTGCCGGGCGTCCGCCCCAACGGACGCCGTGCGCCTGGCACGCGTCCTCCAGGAAGAACAATCCGCGCGCGCGGCAGAACTCGGCGCGCGGCGCCGGATCGGACATGCCGCCGAACAGGTGCGCCTCCAGGAGCGCCTTCGTGCGCGGGCCCGTTTTGCGCGCCGCGTCGTCCAGGTCCATGCCGGCTCCCGAAGCGCAGGCGTCGATGAACACCGGCGTCGCCCCGGCCGCGCGTACCGCGAGCGCCGCGGCGACGAAAGTGTAGGAAGGCACCAGAACCTCGTCTCCCGGCTCGAGTCCCGACGCCAGAAGCGAAAAGGTCAGCGCGGTCGTGCCGCTCGACGTGCCGGCCGCGAACGAACGTCCCAGCGAACCCGCGTAGTCGGAGGCGAAGGATTCCAAGTACTCGGATATCTCCGAATCCGTCCGCAATCCGAACACGGTCTCCAACTCTCGGGAGAGCTCCATCTCGGCGAACCGGAAGCGCGCGGAATGGTCGCTGAACGGGATGTCATACGCCGCCGACGCCCGGGCCCGCCAACGCCGTGTCCAGGATTCGAGGCTCAAGGCGAGCGCCGCCGCCGGGGCGCGGGCTGGAAGCCTGAGCAGATTCAACATGCGCTTGAACCTCGTCACGAGTACCCGCCGGCGAGGGAAAACGACGTTAGGACCCGCCCGTCTCCGCTCGTTCCTTCCGGCATGCGAGACTATAGCTTTTCGAGTCGATCCATGAGACTCGAGCCGATGGCAGCCCCACCGCGCGGGGGGATGCGGATCGCGGAGGCGGCGCGGTCCGGCCATCGTTTTACGGGCTCAATCCCGTCGAAGATTTAGCAGAAATTTAGCAAGCATTGCGCTACAACGACATCCCCTCTATACTGTCGCGTGTGCGCGAGTTCCATCACCTTCTACCTGCCCGCCGGGAGGCCCTCGTGAGGCGCGCTCTCGCCGCCTTGCTGCTGCTCTGCGCCGCCGCCGCCTCCGCAGCCGTCCCGCAGCGCCTGAACTACCAAGGCAAGCTGGCCAACGCCGCGGGCGACCCGCTGACGGGCACCTACTCCTTCCGCTTCAAGCTCTTCGCTACGGAGGGGGGAGGCGCCGCCCTCTTCTCCGAGGACGTCACCGGCGGCAACGCCG
>CAZTZW010000107.1:0-8119 GCA_964618085.1 uncultured Elusimicrobia bacterium | reverse complement strand
ACCTTCGACGCGGGGAGGCACACCATAGGCACACCAGAGCCCCCGGCGGACGCGCGCCCGGAAAAGAAAAACGACAGCCAAACGGCGGCTGTCGTCGAGAAACTACGAGGAAAAAACTGGAGCGGGCGAGCGGAATCGAACCGCCGTCTGATCCTTGGCAAGGACCCGTTCTACCATTGAACCACGCCCGCGGTTCCTGACTATCCTAGCAACTTACGAGCCTCTTGTGAAGCCCAGGGTGACGGTCATATAATCGTCATGTGACGCCGACCGCAGCCGTCGAGGCCGAGGCCCCGTCCGACCTCCCCGCGCTCAACGCGCTCCTCGCTCCCTACAAGGAGCCCTCCCTGGCGCGCAGCCTCTGGCAGCTGACCAGCACTCTCTTCCTCTTCGCCGCGACCTGGGCGCTGTCGTGCCTGGCGTGGACGGACGGCCGCTGGTGGCTGTCCTTGCTCACCGCGCCGTTGGGCGGCGGCCTGCTCATGCGCCTGTTCATCGTCCAGCACGACTGCAGTCACGGCTCGTTCTTCAAGTCGGGCTGGGCCAACGACCTCGTCGGCCGCGTGCTCGGCGTCCTCACGCTCACGCCCTACTCGTACTGGCGCCAGACCCACGCCATCCACCACTCCACCTCGGGCAACCTCGACCGCCGCGGCTGGGGCGACATCAGCACCTTGACCACCCGCGAGTACGCCGCGCTGTCATCCTCCGAGCGCCGCTGGTACCGGGTCTACCGCTCCATCCCCGTCATGTTCGTGCTCGGTCCGGTGTTCCACTTCCTGCTCTACCACCGCTGGCCCGGCATCATCCCGGCGGATTGGCGCAAGGAGCGCGCCAGCATCCTGTGGACCGACGCCGCGGCGGCCGCCGTCCTCCTGGCGGCACACTTCACCGTCGGATCGGGGACCTTCCTCGCGGTGCACCTGCCCATGGTGGCCTGCGCGGCCTGGGGCGGGGTCTGGTTCTTCTACGTCCAGCACCAGTACGACGACGCCTACTGGCGCCGGGACAAGGAGTGGGACTTCGTCCGCGCCGGCCTGCAGGGCAGCTCCTTCTACGACCTGCCGCGGCTCCTGCACTGGTTCACCGGCAACATCGGCTTCCACCACATCCACCATCTCAACAGCCGCGTCCCCAACTACAACCTGGAGCGCGCCATGCGCGAGAACCCCGCCTTCCAGGACTCCCCCCGCCTCACCCTGTTCTCGAGCCTGCACTGCGCCCGCCTCGCCCTCTGGGACGAGTCCCGCAAGCGCCTCGTCACCTTCGCCGAAGCCGGCGTCTAAGCACCCTAACAGAAGGGACAGGCACTTTCGTTAGGGGTACCCCTTTCCGGGAATCACAAGAAGCACCCTAACGAAAGTGCCTGTCCCTTCTGTTAGGGTGCTTCTATTTGGTGGTGAGGCCGGAGGCGGGAGGGAGCTGCTGGTGGAGCTCGGCGGCCTCGTCCTCGATGAGGCGGCGGTTCTCTTCGTCGCGGGCGGCCAGGACGTCGGCGAACTTGTCGTGGAGCACGGCGACGACCTTCGGGTCGAAGATCTTCCCGGAGTTCTCCTCGATGTACTTCAAGGCGTCCTCGACGGTCCACTCGCCCTTGTAGACGCGCTTGGAGGACAGCGCGTCGAACACGTCGGCGACCGTGACGATGCGGGCTTCCAGCGAGATCTGGTCGCCCTTCAGGCCGTAGGGGTAGCCCGAGCCGTCGTAGCGCTCGTGATGGCCGATGGCGACCTTGGCCGCCAGGCGCAGGAGGCGGGACTCGGCGTTGGCGAGCATCTTGGCGCCGTAGATGGTGTGCTTCTTCATCTCGTCGTACTCTTCGGCGGTCAGCTTCCCGGGCTTGCGCAGGATGTGGTCGGGGATGCCGACCTTGCCGATGTCGTGGAGCGGGGCGGCGTAGCGGATCTCCTCGGCCTCGGCGGGCGACAGGCCCATGCCGAGCGCGAGGATGCCGGCGAAGCGGGACATGCGGCGCAGGTGGCAGCCGGTGTCCTCCTGGTCGCGGTACTCGGCGACGAGGGCCATGCGGTAGATGGTCTCCAGATGCGAGCGGCGCAGGTCGTCGTAAAGGGTGGCGTTCTCGATGAATGTGGCGGCCATCGTCGCCAGGATGCGCAGGAGACCCTCGTCCTCTTCCGTGAAGGCGCCCTTGCTCTTGTTGAGCACCTCGAAGACGCCCAGCGGCTTGCCGTCGCGGCCGCGCAGAGGCACGGCGAGCACGGTGCGCGTCTGATAGCCGGTGATGCGGTCGAGGTCCTGTGCGAAGCGGGTGTCCTTGTAGGCGTCGCGGATGTTGACCGCCGAGCCGGTGCGGGCGACGAAACCGGCGATGCCCTGGCCCAGCGGGATGCGCAGGACCTTCTCCTCCATGCCGAGGGCGACCTTGGTCCACAGCTCGCCCTTGTAGGGGTCGACGACGAACACGGAGCAGCGGTCGGCCGAGAGGATGTTGCGGACTTCCTCGGCGATGATGGTCAGGAGGCTGTCGAGGTGGGACTCGGCCGCGACCATGCGGCCGAACCGGGCCAGGAGGGATTGGCGCTTCTCGAGTTCTTGTCTACGTCCCATGTTTCTCGACGGCGGAGGCGACGTACTGGGAGATGTGGAGCGCCTTCGCCTCAGGATAATACCTTTTCAGTCCGCGCGCAAGCTGTATCAGACACGAGGTGGAGGAGCCCAATACGAGGTGCGCCTGGGAGGCCGCGATGGACCCGATCTTGCGCTTGAGCACGTCGTCCGACAGGCCGTCGTGGACGAAGGCGTAGGCCCCGGCGCCGCCGCAGCACTCCCCCGCCCCCGGCAGCTCCCGGAAGCCGTCCGGGCACAGCGCCTTGAGCGCGGGACGCGCGCCCTCCTTCAGCCCCGAGCCGTTGAGCGCGCGGCAGGAATCGTGCCAGGTGACCACGCCGGTCTCGGGGCCCAGGGGCAGGGACGAGGCCTTCTCCTTGTACACCTCGAGCACGTCCTTGACCCTCGCCGCGAACCGCTCCGCGCGCGCGCGCCACGGCGCGTCCTCCGGCTTCAGGAACAGCTGGGGATAGACCTTGAGATGCGCCACGCAGGACGAGCAGTCGCCCACGATGGGCGCCTCGCCCGAGCCCTCGGCGGCCGCGATGAGGGCCATGGCCTGGGCCCGCGCGTCGGACAGCTCGCCGTAGTTGTGCGCGAGCAGGCCGCAGCACCCGGCCTTGAGCAGGCGCCCGGGCCCGAGCAGAGCCGTCAGCGCCGTCCACGTCGCGTCCGCCACGTCCGGGTGGAGATAGCGGGGCCCGCACGGCGGGAAATAGAACCAGGCCGTCTCCGCCGCCTGCGGTCGCCGCGCCAAGCGCTCATCGGCGAACGTGAGCGGTGCGTCGTCCACATGTTCATCCATCGCCGCCAGGACGGGCAGGCCCGCCCACCGAAGGACGGGCCGTCCTAGCTTGGACAGTCCCATCCGTTTCATCAAGTATCCCGCCTTTAAAAGCAGGCGCAGCAGCCACGGCTGTTCCATCTGGAGGCGAGTGACCAGCCTGACTAAGGGATGAGTCTCCCCTCTCAAGAGGCGACGGCCCTCGAGCGCCAGGTCCGGCACGGGGACCTTCGCGTAGCAGGCGGTCTGGCAGGCGCCGCACAGCAGGCAGGTGGACAGCGCCTCCATGGCCGAGGCCTTATCCGTGAGCTTGCCCTCGATGAGCTGGCGCAGGATCTGGTTGCGGCCGCGCGGGGACTTGCTCTCCTCGCCGGTCGCCAGATAGGTCGGACAGGCCTGCTCGCAGTAGCCGCAGCGGGAGCACTGGCTCACCGCGTCGTAGGTCGAGCGCTCCCCGAGGTCCGTCAGCAGGCGTCCCAGCGCTTCGGCCATGCCTTCATTATAGCCCTCTTTGGAGCCTTACGCCCTCTAGGCCTTTAGTCCTATCCATCATGGGCCCCAAAGACTCAGGAAGGGGTGGGCCCTGCGTCTTACCCTCTGTCGTATGACGCTGCTGCCCCTCCTCCTCGCCGCCGCCGCCGCCGCCAACGACTTCTCGGTGGCCAACACGCTCGGCGCCATCCGCGACAACGCGGGGAACATGCGCAATCTCTCGGGCCAAGCCGCCCGCGGAGACGCCCGGGCGAACCAGGACGCCTTCGCCCGCGACCTCGCCGCCCACGGCATCTGGGGCGGCGGCAAGGCCGACTCCGTTTCCGCGCGCGCGGCGGCGGCCCAGGCGCCGGCCGTCACCCCCATCAACCTCGGCTTCGCGGCCCTGGGAACCCGGGGCGCCAAGGGCCGCATCAAGGGCCCGCACCCCCTGGGCTTCGCCGACGGCGCCTACCAGATGGTCGCCAACGACCCCTATCTCGTCGTCATCTACGCGCGCACCGGCTACATCGACGGCCAAATCAGCATCCGCCGCGACCCGCTCACCGGCAAGGACATGCTGGGCTTCGCCGGCCGCCTCATGGAGAACGGCTCCTGGAGCGCCACGCGCTCCGGCATCAACGACGGCGTCGTCGCCTACGACCCCGCTTCCGACTCGGGCACCATCCGCTGGCTGTTCAACGGCCAGTGGAAGCAGGACGTCTACGCCCACGGCCGCTCGGGCGCCCGGGCCATGCGCATCGGCCTCAGCGGCCACCCGCACGACTTCTTCCAGGAGTGACGCCTAGCTCTTCGGCAGCAGCGCGACGCCCGTCGCGACGAAGGAGACAGACTCCACCGGCTTGGTCACCTTCTTGATGGCCGCCTCGGAGGCGCCCTCGTCCTTAAGGTAGTGCCGCGCGTCCTTGACCGACACGATCTGGCGCGACACCAGGCCCTGCACCCGCGCCCGGCGGTCGGTCATGCCCTTGGGCACGAAGAAGCCGTAATCCTTGAAGGAGACCCGCATCTCGTACTTGCCGTCCTTCATGATCATCCAGCAGCCCTTCTTGACGCAGGACTTGGTCACCGTCGCCTCGACGAGGACCTCCTTCCCCTTGAACTCCTCGGGCTTGGCCATGACGTCGGCGAAAGAAGTCGTCTCCGTCAAGGTGATGGGCGCGCCGAAGGCGGTCATCTCCTCCTCGGCGAGGACGGGCGAAGCAGTCAGTAGCACGGCGAGGGCGAGCATCGGGCGCATGGAGCCTCCAGTACGGTCTCGCCGCATTCTAGCAGACCCCGCGCCTACTTCGCGCCGCCGGCCCTGACCGCCGCTAACGGGTCCGCCCCGTAGCGATTGGACCCCACCTCGCCCTTGAGGCACGCCAACTCGACCGCCGCCCACAGGTTCACGACGGGCACCAACAGCAGCAGCCCGAAGCACCCCGACCGCCCGCGGTCATGGCAGCGCTGGACGGTGATCATGAAGGTCGCGTGCAAGGACATGTACAGGAACGGCGCGTAAAACACCCAGAACTCCGGCCCGTCCGTGTGCACCATCGTCCCGGCGCGCAGCAGGCACAGCGTCACGAGCCAAGCGACCAGGTGCGGGCGGCGGCTAGCCCGTCCTTCGGTGGTGAACCACGGCTTGTCGTCGGGCGCGCCGATCATGTTCCGCCCTTCTCCTGAGTCAGACGCGCTTGCGTGATGACATCCTGCGCCTTGAAGAACAATGGGGACAGCGGCGAAGCCCCGCCGCCGAGCTCGGCCTCCGGCGAATCCGCCGTGAAGGCCCCGTCGAAGGTCAGGAAGTAGAACCGCGTATGCCCGGGAGCCGGCAACGGGAACTCACTCGTCGCATTCGCCTGCGGCAGATGGCCCGGCGCCGCCGCCAACAGGGCGAGCCCCGCCTGACGAGGAGCTTCATGCTGTCCGAGTCCTATGATGCCGCCGCCGTTGCTGAAATACAGGCTCACCGTCCCATCGGTGAGCGCCGCCAGGGTGACGACCGAGTCCGGATAGCCCGTCTCCATCAGGAGGCCCCACAGGCGAGAGTCCGCGACCGGCGACAGGCCGACATCTCCGGGCTTCAATCCCAGGACCTGCCCGCGCAGTCCGCGATACGCCTCGGCGAGCGCGTACCCGCTCTCAGGGAATCCGACGGGTGTCAGCGTCTCCGGCGACGGCGGCCGCCGGGATGAGAGCAGGAAGGCGAGGAGCACGAGGAAGATGCTGGCTATCCAAACGTACGCTCCCATCGCCGGTTCCACCACCGCCCGGTCCCCCATGCCGACGAGACTGTCGACGCGCAAGCTCAGCAGCGACGCCGCGAAGGCGGCTACCGCGACTCTCTGTCCCTTCTGCCGGTCTCCTCTCAGTCCATAGTAAATCGCAACGAGGGCGAGCGGGTTGGCCAGCCACGGTATGGGCGCACGCAACCAGCCCAAGAGCAAGGCTACGACGCCGTGGTGTCCGCAGAAGGTTTCGGCGCACCCGGGATATGCGGAGACCGGCAGGATGTAGGCGGGCAGCCCGCATGCGATCGCGTAAAGCGCCGCCGCAAGCAGAAGCACCGGCAGATTCACCGCGCGCGACGCGAACATATTTTCGGATTATAAAGGGAAAATCCGAGTTCCGCCATGGAGCAAGCGCTGGTCCGCGGTCGCATAGGTCCAGGGTGAACGGCGACTCGCGCTGGAGCGAGTTTTTTACCGACCGCGCGTTCGGTAAAAACCACCAGACTGCGGGTCGAGTTTGGTCGGCAGGCCGCTAGACGAGCGTCGACTCGGGGTCGAAGGCGGAGCGGACGCGCTCGGCCCAGGGGGAGAAGGGGGCGCGCTGGAGGGCGGGGAGGGCGTGGGGGACGGGCTGGGGGTTGGCGTAGAGCTTGTAGGTGACGTCGAGGATGAGGCCCATGCGGCCCCAGGAGCCGAGGACGAGGCGGGCGAGGTCGTAGCCGGCGACGTTCTTGACGACCTTCCCCCCCAGCTCGACGACCTCGCCGCTGGGCAGGAGGAGGCGCATGCCCAGGATGTCCTCGCGGGCCAGCGGGACGGGGCGGGTCGCCAGCAGGCCGCCGACGGTGCCGCCGCACTTGGGGAGGCGGATGTGGAAGCCGGCCTCGTTGAGCTCGCGGTGGAGTTCGTGGACCGAGGCGCCGGCCTCGACGGTCACGGTGTAGTTGGACTTGTCCCAGTCCAGGATGCGGTTGAGGCCCGTGGTCAGCAGGTCGGCGGCGCCGGCGGGCGCGGGCTCGTCGAGGCGGGTCGAGGCGCCGCGGATGCGGACCTTCCTGCCGGCCTTGGCGGCGTCGGTCATCTTGTCGATGAGCAGGCGGGCGTGCTCGCCCAACGGGGGCGAGGGCGGGCGGACGTAGCCGGGGCCTTCCCTCTTCTCGTCGCTGAGCGGGAACAGCTTGTCGGGGTTGGCGATGCCCTGCGGGTCGACGGCCTTCTTCACGCGGCGGAACAGGTTCAGCGTCGCGGGCGTGAACAGCCAGGCCATCGCGTCGCGCTTGTCCAAGCCGATGCCGTGCTCGCCGGAGAGCGAGCCGCCGAGCTCGACGCAGGCCTGGAGCATCTCGTGGCCGGCGCCCTGGACGCGGGCCGTCTCCTCGGCGTCGCGCTCGTCGAAGACGATGTTGGGGTGGATGTTGCCGTCGCCGGCGTGGAACAGGAGGTAGGCCTTCACCTTGTACTTGGCGGCGATCTCCTGAATACGACGCACCACGTCGGGCAATTTATTGCGCGGGACGACGCCGTCTTCGACCAGGACGTTGGGGGCCAGTCTCGATAGGGCGGCGTAGGCGCCGCGGCGGGCTTCCCACAACCGCTCGCGCTCGGCGGCGTCGGCGGCGGAGCGCACGCTGGACGCGCCATACTCCTTGCAGATGCGCTCCACGACCTCGGCGTCGCGGGCCACCAGGCCTTTGTCGCCGTCGAGCTCGATGAGGAGGACGGCCGGGTCTAAGGGGTAGCCGACGGGCTTGACGGCCTGGACGGAGGCGACCGTGGGCGCGTCCATGGCCTCCAGGCAGCGCGGCAGGACGCCCGAGGCGATGAGGGCCGAGACGGCCTTGACCGCCGCGTCGATGGACGGGAAGCCGGCCAGCATGGTGCGTATCTCCTCGGGCAGGGGCGAGAGCTTGGTCCAGACGCGCGTGATGACGCCCAAGGTCCCCTCGGCGCCGATGAGCAGGCTCATGAACTCGGGGCCGTGGTCCTCCTGGGAGAAGCGGACCACCTCGCCGGTGGGCATCACGGCCTCGACGGCGAGCACGTGGTTGGTCGTGACGCC
>CAZTZW010000106.1:0-8153 GCA_964618085.1 uncultured Elusimicrobia bacterium | reverse complement strand
AAGGACGGCAAGTGGCTGACCGACTTCTTCGCGGGCGGCAAGCAGGAGCGCGAGCTGCTCCAACCCGTCGCCATCGCGGTGCAGGGCGACAAGCTCGTCATCGCCGACAAGGGCAAGAACCGCGTCGTCTCCTACGACCTGCACCCGATGCTCGCCGCGCCCGTGGCCATCGCGACCAACACCAAGGAGGGCATCGTCGCCATCTCCTGGGAACCCGTCGCCGACCCGTGGACGGGCGGCTACCAGGTCTACCGCTCCACCCACCTCCTGGGACCGTGGGAGGTCGCCGGCCAGTCCAAGGAGGAGAAGTTCCAGGACGCCAACGTCACGCCCTACGAGAAGTACTTCTACCGCGTGGCCACCGTCTCCAAGACCAAGGACGTCGGCGCGCCCAGCCGCCCCGTCGAGACCTTCGTCGCCGGCGCCTTCAACCGCGCGCCGGTGGAGATCTCCTCCATCACCCTCGGCAACATCTTCTCGGCCAACTATAAGTGGTACCTGAAGAACTCGATGGGCATGGCCATCGTGAGCAACAACGTGAACGTCCCGTTCTCCAACGTGAAGCTCACCTTCAAGCTCAAGGACTTCATGGACTTCGGCTACGACACCGAGGTCAAGAACCTGGCGCCCAAGCAGACCGTGGAGATCCCGCTCATCGCCACGCTCAACAACCGCATCCTCGAGGTCACCGAGGACACGCCCATCCAGGCGGAGTTCACCCTGACCTACTTCGAGAGCGGCAAGCAGCAGACCGTCTCGCTGACCAAGCCCCTGCGCGTCTACTCCCGCAACGCCATCACGTGGGAGGACCCCAACCGCATCGCCAACTTCATCACGCGCAAGGACCCGCCCATCTTCGACTTCTCGAAGGGCGCCGTCACCCAGAGCTTCAAGAACCGCAAGGCCGCCGCGCTCAACCCGTCGGTGCTCAAGGCCATGAAGCTGTGGAACGCGCTGGGCGAGTACGGCGTGAAGTTCGCCGCCAACCCGGCCAACCCCTTCGAGCAGCTCTCGGAGGACCCGAACTTCCCGGTGGACTACACCCAGTTCCCGCGCGAGACCATGAAGCGCAAGACCGGCCAGTGCTCGGACCTGGTCTCGCTGTACTCCGCGATGCTCGACGCCAACGAGGTGCGCGTCGCGGTGCTCGACTACCCCGGCCACATGACCTTGATGATCGACACCGAGGCCGAGGACGCCATCGAGGCCGGCCTGCCCGACGAGCTCTTGGTCGAGCACGAGGGGACCTACTGGCTGCCCATCGAGGTCACCTACATCGGCAAGCCCTTCTACGAGGCCGTCTCCAAGGCCGCCTACGCCTACAAGGCCGAGGCGGAGAAGGGGCGCGCGCGGGTCTTCGACATCCACAAGGCCTGGGGCACCTACGAGCCCGTCACCATGCCCGCGACCGAGTTCAGCCCGGCGGTGCCCGAGCCCTCCGCGCTCGAACGGCGCTACGACGACCAGGTCAACGTCCTGGCCAAGGACCGCTATCAGTTCCTCAAGAAGTTCTACGAGGCCGAGATCAAGCGCGCCGGCAAGGACGCCGACGCCCAGCTCCAGCTGGGCATCGTCGAGTACCAGTTCGGCAACCGCGAGGCGGCCATCACCGAGTTCAACAAGGTGCTGGCGCTCGACCCGCAGAACGCCGCGGCGCTCAACAACCTCGGCAACCTGGCCTTCCTCGAGAACGAGAACGCGGAGGCCGAGCGCCGCTACGTCGCGGCCGCCAAGATCGACCCCGAGGACGCCAACATCTGGCTGAACCTGCTCAAGACGTCCATCCGCCTCAAGAAGGCCGAACAGGCCCGGGAAGCCGGCGAGAAGGCCCTCGCGCTGGCTCCGGGCTACAAGCCGTTCGTGGACAACCTCGTGAAGGGACTTTAAGGAGGAACATCATGAAAACCGCCGCCGCCCTGCTCATCGCCGCCCTGCTCGCCCCGGCCCTGCCGGCGCGCGCCGAGGAGAAAGCCAAGCCCGCCTTCACCTTCGGCGGCTTCTTCAAGAACCTGAAGGAGTCGCTGGAGAAGTCCGCCATCGCCGGCGAGCGCAAGAAGGGCCGCGGCGCCGCGGTCGCCGCCGTGCGCGGCGCGGGCCAGAAGTCCGAGCTCGCCGACCCCAACGAGCCGACGCTCAAGGGCGATTCGCGCTCCAAGCGCCTGGCCAAGCAGGCCGCCGAGGACGCCGACCTGCTGGAGGCGACCAAGCTCGTCGAGCAGGGCAAGGTCCCCGAAGCTCTGGCCGCGTTCAAGGCCTTCCAGAAGGCGCACCCGAAGAGCCATAAGGAGGACGTCGAGAAGGCCATCTCCGAGCTCGAGAAGGCGTCCGGCGGCGAGGCCGCGGCCGAGACGAAGGCCGAGTAGCCTTCCCGCCGTCCGCGGAAAGGGCCCCCGCCGAGAGGCGGGGGCCTTCTTCTTTCAGCGCTCGCTCAGCGGGCGGCCCTTCACGGAGTCCTTGGTCACGCGCACGAGGGCGTGCGTCACGTCCAGGCGGGGAGCGTCGTACTCCGCGTCCAGGGAGAGCCGGACGACGCGCCACCACCACCGCCCGGGCCCCACGGCGTAGACGTGGTTGAGGCACAGGCACTCGAACTCCATGCCCAAAGCGGCCGGGCGCGGCTTGGCGTCGTGCGGGGCGGCGAAGAAGCGCAGGGGCGAGGGGCCGGGGTTGCGGTAGGCCAGGACGAGGAGGCGTCCGCTCCCGGGCGCCAGGCGGACCTTCCCGCCCGCGACCTCCTCGCCGTGGGGGACGTCCTCCAGGCGCTCCGCCGTCGAGGTGGTCCACAGCGCGGGCGGGTCGGCGGGGGCCTCGAAGACGCGCATGCCGGCGGGAAGCCCCTCGTAGGTCCAGGAGAGGCGCACTTCGGCGGGAGGCGCGGCCAGGGCGGCGGAGGCCGCGAGGAGCAGGAAAGCGAGCACGGCTGAGTATAGGCAAGGGGGGTTGACAAATCAAGGGGGCGGGGGTATATAACGAAAGTCACAAGGAGGCACCCCCCATGTCCCGCCCTTCCGCCGTCCTCGCCGCCGCTCTCGCCGCCCTGCTCCCCGCCGAGTCAGTCTTCGCCTGCATCCACGGCGCCAAGACCGTCTCGGTCATGACCGGCAAGCTCGAGACCTCGCGCCGCGAGGAGAAGCTCGTCGCCAAGCTCAACCCCGGCTCCACCGTCGCGGTGAAGCTGTTCGTCGGACCGCCCAACGCGAAGATCGAGGCGCTCCAGCTGAGCGCGGCGACCTTGGCCGCCCACAAGGACCTGGCCGCCATCGGGAACGCCATCCTTCAGGACGAGGCGCGCCCGGTCATGCGCGGAGGCGGCACGGCCCGCAGCATCGGCGCGCCCCAAGAAGTGGCGAGCCTGACCACCAACAACGGAGTGGTCGTGAAGGTGGAGAAGCTGCCGGGCTACCGCTGGGCGGACATCGTCCAGCACCTCAAGTTCGCGGACGACCCGGACCACGCGGCCTCGATGGACGTCTGGACCCAGAAGGTGCATAAGGCCGGCCGCGCCATCTACGTGGCGAAGGTGGACCTGACCAACGCCGCGCAGGCAGGCCGCGACGACGCCCTCGGCGTCGGCGTCAGCATCACTTACGGCGCCTCCGGGGACCGCCTGCGCCAGGAGATCGTCACGGACAAGTGGCTGGAGTACCTCGGTTCGCCGAAGGTGGCGACCATGTTCCGCACCGCCTACCCGGAGGACAAGCTCATCGCCGATTTCGCGACCATCGCGCAGGCGGACGGTCTCATGGTCGGCGGCCTGCCGCAGGATAAGGCCGGCTCCGCTTACGCGGAGCCCAACGCCGGCGGCAACGGACAGGACCTGACGCTTCAGGGCATCCCCGAGCGCAACGGCCGCAAGCTCACCAGCATCACGGTGAAGGGCGGAGACATCTTCTTCAAGAACGAGAGCCTGAAGCTGACCGACCGGTCGCTCCAGGCGTCTCTGGCGGCCGCGGGCGGTCCGGCGAACACGGAGCGCAGCATCCGGCTCCCCACCCAGGTCCCCGTCATCCAGGGCCCCTTCGGGAACTGACGCTCTAGCGCGGCTGCGGGTCTCCGGCCGCCAGCCCGCTCCACTTCGCGTAGTCCTCGCGCAGACCGAGCTCGACGCGCAGCGCGTCCGCCGCGGGGAAGACGGCGCGGGTCACGCGCAAGGCGGCGTCCAGCAGCGGCTCGCCGCGTCCAACGGCGATGACGCGCACGCCGGACAGCCGGGCGCGCCGCTCGGCCGTCATCCCCGACAGCACGCGCTCCCGGACGGCGTCGCCGGCTTCCTGCGCGCGGCCGGGGACGGTGGCGAACAGGAGGAGAGCCAGGAGCGGAGCGGCGAGACGCTTCACGCCGAGGGGCCGTAGACCCGCGACATCAGCTCGGCCATGACGGGGAGGCGGTCGCGCAGGAAGTCGGGGCCGTGCCCGGGCGAGCGCGGGGCGAGCTGGTGGACGCCGAACCAGGCCTCGCCGCTCTCGGCGAAGAACTCGCCCGCGCCGGCGCTGTCGCGCGCGCTGGCCCCGCGGCGGGCGAGGTTCAGGCGGTGGATGGAGGCCAGCACGTGGCGCTCCTCGGACGTCAAGGCGAGGCGTTCGACGGCGTGGCCGATCTCGTGGACCGCGACGCGGCCCGCGCGCGAGCCGTGCAGGTCCCAGTCGGCGGCCAGGAGGTTCTCCTCGCCGACGAAGCAGAACGTGAGGCCCTCGGCGTCGAGCGTCGCGCCGCGAGGGGCGGGCGAGGCGCAGCGCCCGGAGTAGACGGCCGAGCGCGCGTCGGCGTCCGCCAGGCCGGTGCGCAGGGCGTGCAGGACCTGGGCGGAGGCGGCGTCCCCATGCCAGGCGCGGACCAATACGGCCGCGGCGTCGGCGAGGTTCTCGTCGCGCGGGACGACGCCGATGTGCAGGGTCTTCAGGCGCGCGCGGCGCGCCTCGCTCATGCCCGCGGCCATGCGTTCGAGCAGGGCGCTGGCGGCTTCGAGGGCGGGGGGGCGAGGGGTCATGCCCCTAGGGTAGCGGGCGTCCCGCGGCGGGGGGAGTGTCCTAGGACCCGGCCCTCCTAGGCCGGGGTCCTAGGTCTTCAGGCGGCCGATCTTGCCGTCGTCGGTGCTGAACCAGAGGAGGCCGTCGGGGCCTTTGCGGACGTGGCGTACGCGCCAGTTCTTGCCCTCCAGCAGCGAGCGCTGGGCGCCCGCCTTGTCCCCCGCGAGGGTCACGAGCCGGATATGCCGCCCGCTGAGGCAGGCCAGCGCGACGGTGTCCTTATCGAGGAAGGTCATGCCGGAGGGGGAGATGACCGGCGTCCAGTGGACGACGGGCTGCTCCAGGCCCTCTTTGACCGTCGTGCCGATCTTGGGCCCCCAGTACTCGCGGCCGTACGTGATGACGGGCCAGCCGTAGTTGACGCCCTTCTTGAGGAGGTTCAGCTCGTCGCCCCCGCGCGGGCCGAACTCGACCTCCCAGAGCTGGTCGGTGCCGGGCCGCTTGGCGATGCCCTGCGGGTTGCGGTTGCCCCAGGTCCACACCTCGGGGAGGGCGCCGGGCAGTCCCGCGCCCGCGGGCTTGCCGTCGTGGGTCAGCCGCAGGACCTTCCCGTTGTGCCGCTTCAGGTCCTGGGCGAGCTCGCGGTGGCCGCGCTCGCCGACGGTCATATAAAGGTGGGCGCCGTCGAACTCCAGGCGCGAGCCGAAGTGCTCGCCGTTGCCGCCTCCCGCGTTGGTGAGGAGGAGCCTCTCGAAGCCGGTCAAGGCATCGCCCTCCAGGCGCCCCCGCCCGAGCGCCGTCGCCGCGCCGTCGTCGACGGGGTGCGACCAGGTGAGGTAGACCAGCTTGTTCTTGGCGAAGTCGGGATGGACCTTCACGTCCAGCAGGCCGCCCTGCCCCTTCTCCCAGACGGCGGGCGCGCCTTTGACGACGGCGACCTTGCCGGTCTTGGGGTCGAGCAGGCCGACGCGGCCGCCGCGCTCCGTGAAGACGACGCGCCCGTCGGGCAGGAAGTCGAAGCCCCAGACCACGTCGTCGCGCTGGACGAGGACCGTCGGTTCCGAGGCGGCGGCGGGGGAGGCGGCGAAGAGCGCGGCCGCGAGCAGGAAGGTTCTCATGGTGCGCTCATCCTAGCGAATCCCCGTCCGCCGCGGCCATGACGGAGAGGTCTACTAGCGGCGGCCCTGCAGGCGCTTGATGAGGCCGGTCGTCGAGTAGCCCGACTTCAGGGGCACGATGACGACCTTTCCGGCGTGCTCGCGGCCGGCGACCTGGGACGGCTTGTAGTCGCCGCCCTTCACCAGGACGTCGGGTTTGAGCTGGGAGAGCAGGCGCTCCGGGGTGTCCTCGTCGAAGGAGACGACCACGTCCACGCAGGCCAAGGCGGCCGCGACGGCGGCGCGGTCGCGCAAAGTGTTGACCGGGCGGCCCGGCGCTTTGTCGAGGCGCTTGGCCGAGGCGTCGGTGTTCAGAGCCAGGATGAGGACGTCGCCCAGGGAACGCGACTTCTCCAGGAGCTTCACGTGCCCGGGGTGCAGGATGTCGTAGACGCCGTTGGTGAAGACGACCTTGCGGCGCTCCCAGCGCCAGAGCTCGCGCAAGGTCAGGAGCTTTCGCAGCGGCAGGACCTTGGAGGACGAGGGCTTCATCAGCCGTGGGCCAGGGGCGCGTCGGGGAAGAGGGTGTCCTCCAGGATGCCGCACCAGATCTGGATGACCGTGATGTGGGCCTCCTGGATGCGGGCCGTGGAGTCCGACGGGATGGCGATGCAGTGGTCGCACAGCGCCTTGAGCTTGCCGCCGCTGCGGCCGGTGAGGCCGATGACGGTCATGCCTAGTCTGCGCGCCGCCTCGGCGGCGCGCAGCACGTTCTTGGAATTCCCGGAGGTGGAGATGGCGACGGCGACGTCTCCGGGCCGGCCCAGGCCGAGCAGAGGACGTTCGAACACGTACTCGAAGCCGAAGTCGTTGGCGATGCTGGTCAGGTCGCCCTGGTTGGCGGTGAGCGCGATGGCCGGGAGCGCGGGCCGGTTGCGGCGATAGCGGCCGGTCAGCTCGTCCGCGAAGTTCTGCGCGTCGCAGGAGGAGCCGCCGTTGCCGAAGGTCAGGATCTTGCCGCCGTTGCGGTAGCAGCGCAGGAGGTCCTTGCCGGCGGCCTCGATGGCGGCGGCCTGTTTGGCCGTGGCGGTGAGGACCTTGGCGGAGTCCTTGAGCTGGGCGACGATGTCCTTCTGGAACTGTTCTTTATGCATGGGCGGGGACCTTTGCGTCGAGGATGCCGGTCTTCTCGATGAAGTGGGTGTCGAAGTCGCCGGACATGAACACCGGGTGGGCCACCACTTTCGCGTGGAGGCCGGCCGTCGTCTTCACGCCGCCGACCTTCAGCTCGTTCAAGGCGCGCAGAGCGCGGCGCAGGGCGCGGGGCCGGTCCTCGGCGGAGATGATGAGCTTGGCGATGAGCGAGTCGTAGTAGCTCGGGATGGTGTATCCCGGATAAGTGTGCGTGTCCACGCGCACGCCCGCGCCGCCGGGGAGCTCGAGCGTCTCGATCTTGCCCGGGCAGGGCATGAAGTTGTTGTCGGGGTCCTCGGCGTTGATGCGGTGCTCGATGGCGTGGCAGCGGATCTCGGAGGCGCGGTCCTGGCCGAAGGGGAGCTTCTCGCCCGCGGCGCAGCGGATCATCAGCTCCATGAGGTCGACGCCCGCCACCGCCTCGGTGACGGGGTGCTCGACCTGCAGGCGCGCGTTGACCTCGATGAAGTAGAACTTGCCGTCCTGGAAGAGGAATTCCACCGTCCCGACGTTCTGATACTCCGCGGCCTTGGCCAGGCGGATGGCGGCCTGCTGCATCTCCCGGCGGATCTCCGGGGTGATGGCGGGCGAGGGAGACTCCTCGACGAGCTTCTGGTGGCGGCGCTGCACGGTGCAGTCGCGCTCGGGGAAGGCGACGACGTTGCCGTGGTTGTCGGCCGCGATCTGGATCTCGACGTGGCGCGGCCGCTCCAGGAGCTTCTCGATGAACACCGAGCCGTCTCCGAAAGCGGCCTTGGCCTCGGTGGCCGCGGCTTCGAGCTGGGGCTTGAGCTCCTCTGCGGAGCGGACGATGCGCATGCCCTTGCCGCCGCCGCCCGCCGACGCCTTGATGAGGACGGGGTAGCCGATGGCGGCGATCTCCGCGGGGTCGACG
>CAZTZW010000105.1:0-8161 GCA_964618085.1 uncultured Elusimicrobia bacterium | reverse complement strand
GCGCGCGGGCGGGTGCGCGTCGGCCCGACGGCGCGCGCCCCGCGCGCCTGGGCGGACCTGCTCGCCGCGCGCGGCGTGGGCTCGGTGCTGTTCGCGCCGACGGCGCGCGACGCCGCCGGGGCGCGCCGCTTCGTCGACTTCTACGGCGCCGCGTTCGCGCGCCTGCTCGATATATGGGAGACCGGACCGAACGACGAGTGGGCCGCGTCCCTTCTCGGGGGCCGCGCCGGCGAGCGCCCCGGGGTGGACCTGCTGGAGACCTTGGCCTACGCGCCCGACGGACGCGTGTTCTCGTCGGAGGACGGCCTAGCGCTGGCGGAGGCGGGGGACGGGACCTACGCGCTGGGCGACGCGGCGACCTTGCGCTTCGAATCCTTGGCCGGGGCGCCGCTGGCCCGACTCATCGCGGCCGGGGCGTGGCGCGACGTCCAGCCGCTGTGCGGGGACTGCGCCTATCGCCTGCTGTGCACGGTGCCGCCGTCGGTCCATCAGGCGGAGCAGGGGTCGCCGTGGGGGCGTCTGCCGGACAGCCCCCGCTGCATCGTCCACATGGGCGTCCTGGACGCCGTTTTCGGGTCCTGGGAACTCGAAAAGTGCTTGCCTGCATTGGAGAAATGGGGCGTTGACATCACCCGATACTCCTGTTAAAATCCGGATATACTCCCGCACTATTAGGAATATCTCCGAATGAGCCCTAAAAAGAAGGTCCGTCCCACCGCGCGCGCCAAGCCCGTCAAAAAGGCGAAGCCCGCCAAGAAGGCGAAGCCCGCGCCGCGCGCGTCGTCTTCCGGGCTTTCCTTCGCGCTGGACGTCAAGAAGCTCGGGCTCGAACCCATCCTCGGCGCGGCGTACCTCATGATGGACCGCGCCTACGTCGCGCTGGAAGGCGACAAGGTCAAGACGTTGACGGTCGCGCTGACGCCGAAGGCCGGCGTCGCGGCCGCCGGCGTGCGCGAGGCCTTCCTGGCCGAGCTCGAGTCGCAGAAGCTGCGCTGGGCCATCGCGAAGAACAACCAGGGCGTGCGCGAGTATGTGGCCGAGAACGCGGTGACCTTGGCCCAGCAGAAGCCCGCCGCCGCTCCCGAGCCCGCGGTCGAGCAGCTCACCGACGACCAGCGCTCCGAGATCGAGCGCCTCATCGCGGAGGTCGAGTCCGAGATCAAGGACATGAACGCGAAGAAGGTCGCGGCCGACCCCCGCGGCGTCGCGCCCTCGTGGGAAGCGCAGCAGGAGAAGAAGTGAGCCGTCTCACCTCTTTGCCCGGGGGCGTGAAGGCCGACCCCAAGGGTCTCGGCCCCTTCAACTTCCGGGACTTCGGCGCGTGGACCTTGCTGACCAACGACTGGGGCCGCTGGCTGATGCTCGACAAGCCGGACTTCGAGCGCTTCGTGTCGGGCAAGGTCGCCGAGACCGAGCCGCTCCACAAGGAGCTGGCCTCGCGCGGCTTTCTCTCCGGACGCCTCGACTTCCCCGACCTCGCCGCCTCCTACGTGAAGCAGACGGGCTTCCGCCACATCCCGGGCCCCTCGCTGCACATGATGGTCGTGACTCTGCGCTGCAACCAGAAGTGCCAGTACTGCCATTCCTCGGTGGTCGATCCGTCCCGCACCGACACCGACATGGACCTGGAGACGGCGAAGAAGACGGTCGACTTCATCTTCTCCACGCCCAACCCGTCCATCTGCATCGAGTTCCAGGGCGGCGAGCCGCTTCTCAACTGGCCCGTCGTCAAGTTCGTCGTGAAGTACGCGCAGGCGAAGGCCAAGGCCTCGGGACGGCGCCTCATCCTCGCCCTTGTCAACAACTTCACCTTGATGACGGACGAGAAGTACGCGTTCCTCGAGGAGCACGGCGTCTCGATATGTACGTCCCTCGACGGCCCCGCGGACCTTCATAACCAGAACCGCCCGTTCCTGGGCGGCGGCGAGGCGCAGCCCAAGGTGGTCCACTGGCTCCAGAAGATCATGGACCGGGTGAAGTCCGACTCCTCCAAGCGCCACTACCTGCCCAGCGCCTTGATGACGACGACGCGCTTCTCCTTGCCGCGCGGCCGCGAGATCGTGGACCTGTACGCCTCGCTCGGCATGGACCAGATCTTCCTGCGCCCGCTCTCGCCCATCGGCTACGCCAAGCGCGTGTGGCACGAGATCGGCTACGAGGCCTCGGATTTCGTGAAGTTCTACGAGGATACCCTCGACTACATCCTGGAGCTCAACGCCTCGGGCAAAGGGACCATCATGGAGCGCAACGCGCTCATCCTCCTGACCAAGATCGTGAAGGGGGAGGACCCCGGCTTCATGGACCTGCGCTGGCCCGCCGGCGCGGTGCTCGGCTGCCTGGCCTACAACTACGACGGCCGCATCTTCGTCAGCGACGAGGGCCGGATGGTGGACCATCAGGGCGACCCCATCTTCCAGGTCGGCGACGTGGCGCGCGACACCTGGCAGGAGGTCCTCGACCACCCGACCGCGCGCGCCTGCGCCGCGGCCTCCAACCTCGAGACCCAGCCGATGTGCGGCCAGTGCGCCTACAAGCCCTGGTGCGGCGCCGAGCCGGTGTTCCACTACGAGATGCAGCGCTCGGTCGCCGGCCAGATGCCGACGAGCCCGTGGTGCTTCACGCACATGGGCATCTTCGACGCTCTCATGAAGCGCCTGCGCGACCCGCAGGCCCGCAAGATATTCGACTCCTGGCTCGTGCGCGACCAGTGCAAGTGGCAGGAGAACGACGTGGTGGCGCCGGAAGGCGCCGTGGAGGCGGCCTCTTGAAGCTCGACATCGACGCGAAGGCGCGGGAAGTCTCGTTCTCGGTGCCCGAGAAGGTCTACTCCGAGGACGCCCTGCGCATCGCCGCCGCGGTGTTCGAGTCCAAGTGCGAGCCGTCCGCCGGCTCCGACAAGGGCCGCCACGACATCACTTTGAAGGCGCGCAAGCCGCTCGACGCCGAGGGCCTGAAGGCCTTGGCCGGCGAGTTCGTCAACGAGCTGCTGAACCAGGAGTACCGCTTCGTGGTCGCTCGCGCCAACCGCAAGGTCGCCGACCTCATCGCCGCGCAGACCTTGCTGGCCGCGCGCGGCGGCGAGAACCCTCCGGCCGCGCCGGAGGGGGAGAAGGACCCCGCTTTCCAGGCCGAGGTGAAGAAGCTGCTGTCCGAGGCCTCGGAGGAGATCCGCCGCACCATGCCCAAGCGCATCGCGCCGCAGGGGTCGCCCATCCCGCCGGAGAAGACGGATGCCTAGCGCCGGCTCGCGCCTGACCTCGCCCGCCGCGCTCCTCGAGAAGGAGCCGCGGAAGGTCGCGGCGCACAACGCGCGCCTGCTCGACGGCAAGGTCCTGCTCACCAACGACGCCGGGGAGCACGCGACGTTGACGCCGGCCGACTACGGCCGCTATCTGTCGGGCGCGGTGAAGGACGACGAGGCCCTCGGCAAGGAATTGGTCCAGAAGGACTTCGTGCGCGACCAGCTCGACTTCGGCCGCCTGGCCGAGTCCGCGGTCGAGCGCTTCCTGCTGCGCTGGCCCGGCCCCTCGGTGCACACCATCGTCGTCACCAAGCGCTGCAACTTCAAGTGCGTGTACTGCCACGCCAGCGTGGTCGACCCCTCGCGCGTCGAGACCGACATGACGCCCGAGACGGCGATGAAGGCCGTGGACCTCGCCTTCGAGAGCCCCAACCCGAAGCTCACCATCGAGTTCCAGGGCGGCGAGCCATTGCTCAACTGGCCGGTGGTCAAGCTCATCATCACCTACGCCAAACTGAAGAACAAAGGTCGTAATAAAGACCTCCATTTCGGCCTCATCTCCAACTTCTCTTTGCTCGACGACTCCAAGCTCGACTGGCTGGCCGAGCACCAGGTCAGCTTCTGCACCTCGCTCGACGGCCCGGCGGCGCTCCACAACAAGAACCGCACCTTCCTGGGCGGCAACTCCCACGAGCTCGTCCTCGACCGCATCAAGGCCATCCAGGCCCGTCGCGCCGCGGGAGCCAAGCTCGACGTCCCCAACGCCATCTGCACGGTCTCCCGCTTCTCCTTGAGCCAGCCCGAGGCCGTCATCGACCAGCTCACGAGCCTCGGCCTGGAGCGCGTCCAACTCGGCCCGCTCGACCCCATCGGCTTCGCGCGCCGCTCCTGGGAGACCATCGGCTACACCCCGGCCGAGTACGCCGCCTTCTACGGCCGCGCCATCGACCATCTCATCGCGTTGAACCGGAAGGGCGTGAAGGCCTATGAGAAGATGGCCCTCATCCTGCTCCTGCGCGTGCTCAAGGGCCGCCACTGGCGCTTCCCGTACGCCGACGGCGTCGCCCGCCTGGCCTACGACTGGGACGGCGCGGTGTACACGGCCGAGGACGGGCGCCTGCTGGCCGCCGACGGCGACGACTTCTTCAGGATCGGCGACGTGCGCACGTCGAAGTTCACGGACCTCATCGAGCACCCGACCGTGCGGGCCTCGCTGTACGCCTCCTCGCCTTGGTCCCAGCCCATGTGCTCCCAGTGCGCCTACAACCCTTTCTGCACCGTCCAGCCCGTCCACGGCCACGCCACCCAGGGTTCGCTGTGGGGGCAGATGCCCACCAACGGCTGGTGCGGCAAGATGATGGGCGTCTTCGATGAGCTTTTCCGCAGACTTCAGGACCCCGAAAAACGTAAAGTGTTGGAGTCGTGGCTGGAGTACCAGGACCGCTAGACGCGACGAAGCAAAGAGGAGAACATGGCCAAGAAGAACACGAAGGGCAAGGGCGGCAAGGGCAAGGCGAAGAAAGCCAAGAAGTCCCTGCTGCCTTCGCTCAAGAAGGACGCCTCGGTGTTCCTGAGCTCCGAGGAAGGCAAGATCACCAAGGGCAACGTGGTGAAGACCGCGACGGCCCTCGGCATCATCGGCGCGGCGCTGCTCAAGTCGGCGCCCGCTCCGGCCCAGCACTCCAACTACCTGCACAACTCGGGCGGCGCCGGCTCGCACGTGTCGCACGGCTCCCACGGGTCGCACGGGTCGCACGGCTCCCACGGTTCCCACGGCTCGCACGGGTCCCACGGGTCCCACGGCTCGCACGGCTCGCACGGGTCGCACGGCTCGCACGGGTCGCACGGCTCCCACGGCTCTCACTGCCGCGGCGGCTGGTGCTGCCCGCGCTGCTAGGCCGAGCGGAACGCTGAGGCAGGTCCGGCCCTGAACGGGCCGGGCGAGGCACGCGTGGCATTGGACCACTTGGCGGTGTACCTGTCGAATAGCTGCAACTTGGCCTGCAGCTACTGCTATGTCGCCGTCAACCAAGGTCCGCCCGCGAAGCTGACGGCCCAGCAGGTGCGCGACGCCGTCGACGAGTTCTTCGCCAAGGTCCCCGCCCCCGACCGGAAGATCACCTTCCTCGGGGGCGAGCCTTTGCTGGACTGGCCGCTGTTCGTGGAATCCGCGCGCTACGCGCGCGAGAAGGGCGGGCACGACGCCATCCTGCAGACCTTCACCAACGGCGCGCTCCTGACGCCGGAGAAGGTGGCCGTGCTCAACGAGCTGGACGTCCACTGCACCATCAGCCTGGACGGCAAGAAGGCGGACAACGACAAGAACCGCCGGTTCGTCGCGGCGAACGGACGTTCCGTGCACGACGAGGTGATGAAGAAGCTCGCGCCGCTGGACAAGCGGCCGCTCGGCGTCAGCCTGGTGTTCACCGCGGAGACCGTGGACCGCCTGCTCTCCAACCTCGAGTCCTTCCGCGCCATGGGCTTCGGCCGCGTGACCTTTAACCCGGAGCTGTACGAAGAGTGGCCCGAGGCCAAGATCCTCGTCATGAGGAAGGTGCTGTCCGGCCTCGCGCGCTGGTACAAAGCGCTGCTCGACGCCGGCTCGGCGCCGCAGATCCAGATCCTGTACGCCGTGCTCCAGAACCTGGAGCACAACCGCAACGGCGAGCGCTGGTGGCACGACTGCCACAACATGGTGCTCGGCCCGGACGCGAAGTACTACTCGTGCGACAAGGCGCTCTCCTTCCCCGTCGGCCACGCCGCCGACCTGCGCGCCGGCGGGACCGAGGACGGCTTGGACTGGGGGGCGCGCAAGTCCCAGATCCAGGAGTTCACCGACTGGGTCGAGGCCCAGGGCGGCGGCGAGAAGGAGGTGTTCTGCCCCATCGGCGTCGTGGCGCACGCCCGGGAGGCGGACCGCGACCCCCAGAAGGCGCTCGCGAACTTCCGCCGCGTGGCCGACGAGTTCGCCGCCGGCCTCTCCGAACTCGTCTCCCTGTGCGAGGGCCATCCGAAGTTCGAGGAGCTGTATGTCCGCGCCCGCGTCGTCTGAGCTCGACGCCGCCTACGGCCCGAAGGAGCTCGAGCGCCTGAGGGCTCTTGGGCTGGCCTCCAACAAGGAGATCCGCCGCTTCAAGGTCGCCGTCAACACGGCCTGCCCTCTGCGCTGTGAGTACTGCTTCATCGACAAGGACTCGGGCGAGCTCATCTCCTGGGAGCACGTGGAGAGCCTCGTGCGCTTCCAGCTCTCCTCCCCGGGCGCGGTCAAGAAGCTGCTGCTGTACGGCGGCGAGCCCTTCGTCAACTTCGACACCGTCCGCGAGATCGCGCTGTACGCGAGAAAGGAAGCGTTGAAGGCGGGGAAAGACTTGGATCTTTCCATCTGCACGAGCGCCGGGCTGCCGTTGAAGCGGGAATGGCTCGAGTTCCTCGCCGAGCAGCGCTTCTTCCTTTCCGTCAGCATGGACGGCGACGCGGAGACGCACGACGAGCACCGCACCATGAAGGGCGGCGCGGGCTCGTGGGAGAAGATGATCCCGAACCTCCCGCTCATCTTCGACACCATCGGCAAGCGGCGCTCGATGGCCATCCAATGCGTCCACCCGGACAACGTCGAGAAGATGCTCGACAACTATAAGACGCTGGTCGGCCTCGGCTTCGAGAACATCGAGATCGAGGTCATCCACGGCTTCGGCTGGAAGGACAAGAAGCACCTGTTCCGCCCGATGCTCCAGAAGGTGTTCGACCACGTGTGGGAGGAGGCCCAGCAGGGCCGGTTCCGCTCGGTGGTGTGCTCGATGGTCCCGCTCATGCTGAAGGAGGGGGTCGTCCTCGAGGACTGGTGCCCGTTCCACTCCTCGATGGAGACGTATCCCGACGGGAACTTCTCCTTTTATCCCTTCGCCTTCGTCGACTGGGACGGCCGCAAGAAGTCCAAGGTCGGCGACGCGAAGGCGGGCGTGCCGGAGCGCTACCGCGACTGCACCTTCGACCTGAGCACCGACCGCTGCCGCAATTGCACCTCGGACTACTACAGCAACCCCTCGGTCAACGAGGGCAACGACCCCTACCGTTGGCGCACCGAGATGGCGCGGGCCTTCATGGACAAGGTCGCGCTCGCGGCCCGCACGGACCCCCGGATGCGCGACTACCTGCGCGAGGCGGTGATCCGGTGCCGCATCAGCTGAAGGGCCTGGCGTCGCTGGTCGCGGCGCGGCGGGCCCTGGCCCGCGGCGGGAAGCGCGACGCCTTGCGCGCGCTGGACCGCTGCCTGAAGGCCGACCCTGATTGTCTGCCGGCGCTCCTGCTCAGGGCGGCGGTCCTTCTCTGCGCGGGTCAAGAACGGCGGGCTTTGAAGGACCTCGAAGCGGCGGACGGTTTGCCGCCTTCGGCGGTGACGGCTTACGGCGACCTCGCGCTGCCGCGGCTGGACGGATTGGCGGCTCGAGCGGGCGCGGCGGCTTCGAAGACGAAGGCGGCGTGGGCCAAGGCGCTCGAGGCTTTCGCGCTCCGCGCGGATTCTCGGATGAGCGAGGCCGGAGCGGCTTTCGACGCGGCGGTAAGGCGGAGCCTCGCGCCGGGACTGCTGGCTCTGCGGGCACGGCTCGCGCTTTCGGGGCCGAGAGCCGCCTACCGGGGCTCCAAAGACCTGCGCGAGGCCTGCCGCCTCGCTCCGGGAGAGGGCTGGCTGCATTGCTGGCTGGGCGAGGCCCTGCGGCACGAGGGCGACCCGGCGGGGGCTTTGGCCGCGCTGGACCGCGGCCTGCGCCTGTCTCCGGGCTATCGCCCGGCGCGGGCGTGGCGCGCGGCGGCTCTGCTGGCCCTGGGGCGTCCGAAGCGGGCGCTGGCCGACCTGGCCGTCGCGTTGCGTCCGGACCGGGTCATGGCCGCGCTCGACCCGGAGCAGGCCGCCGACGCGCG